>NZ_MUFF01000052.1:0-6965 GCF_001996105.1 Salinivibrio sp. IB643 | reverse complement strand
GGCTTTGATTATAAATTGCGCCTATTGCTTGTGATTTTTGATAGCTGCGATGCTCATGTATTGGCATACATTGTGCGTCTCGCTTCAAAACTCCCTGCGAATAGCTCGCAATTTAATCATCAAAGCGGATATGTGTAAGACTTTGATGAGAAAGAAATACGAAGCCCTGACCTAACGGTCGGGGCTTTTTTGTATCTTGAGAGTCTAATAAGACTGTGTATCTCGCAGCAAAATTCTCGATCTATAGATCGCAATATGATTATTAAAGTAGATATGCGTAAAACGTTGATGAACTAAAATATGAGGTACTAACCACTCGGTTAGTTTTTTTTGTTGTAGGAATTGGCCTTAATAAACCGGTCATTAACTAATATGGCGACCCTAAAGGCTATATAAGCAAGATCGCAGCAAGCAATCATGTGCTGCTGCGATACAAATTAACGGGGCAGTAGACAGCTTAACGCTAGTTGACTATCGACTAATTTGATACCAACGGCCAGCATCTCGTCACAGGCAGAGGATACGGTTTTAGCATTAATCCCTCGGCAAGCGGCAAGGTTAACGACAACGTCGAAACGACCCCGTTTTTTCAGTTGGATGGCGGTTGTTTTGACGCAGTAATCGGTTGCCAGCCCGCCCACTATTACTGTTTCGATATCTTGGCTATGTAGCCACTCAATTAATCCAGTACTGAGCTTTTCTTCAATATCATGAAAGCAAGCACCATACGGATGAAGATCGGGCTCGATGCCTTTCCAAACCACATAATGATACTCGGTCACTGCTGGCAATGCGTCAATCGTCTCAAACCCTTTCGTTCCGGGAACCGCGTGTTGCACCCAAGTCAGATCGGCGTTTTTATGCGGCAAAGGCTGGAGCATGTCAGCGGGATCGTCGACCACCCAAACGGCGTTAGCAGGATGCGCATCTTTGGTCAAAACACGTACGTCAGCCAACGTTGCCTGTTCGTTGAGTGCCGGTCCGATGGTATCGCCTTCGGGGACGGGTAATTCGTCAGGACATAACGGCGTAAACGTGCGCTGTGCATCAACGTCAATGGCAGCTATTTTGGCCTGTTTCATTGCGGTTATCCCCTAAAGTATCTGATTGAGTATATGATCGGCCTTAACCCGCTTTATCCGTTTAAGTAGGCGTTTGACTGGCGCAGGATAATCCTCCATTTTTTCTATCTGCTTATAACTGCCAACCAGCTGTGTATGAGCCAAGATCGTATCTACCTCTTGCTGCTTCTGTGCCTCTAATTGCTGATGCTTATC
Organism: Salinivibrio sp. IB643; assembly: GCF_001996105.1. NCBI lineage: Bacteria > Pseudomonadati > Pseudomonadota > Gammaproteobacteria > Vibrionales > Vibrionaceae > Salinivibrio > Salinivibrio sp. IB643. Next base: position 5,688 of record NZ_MUFF01000052.1, on the reverse strand, counting down.
ATGAATCAAGATGGCGTTTTCTAAGTCTAGCTTCCAGGCGCGCGGATTGAGGTTATTGCCCGTTAACAGCATATACTGGCGATCGACCCAAATGCCTTTCAAATGGAAGCTGTTGTCATCATGTTTCCAGATATGGATATTTAACTGCCGTTTTGCAATCGCTGCTTCGTTGCGACGGGCAAAGTTGCGTAAGTTGACTTCATACAAATAAGGCAGAGCTGAAATCGTCTTAAATGGCGCCTCTGGTGGTGAGTAGAAATCGTTCGCGGTTTTATCTCCCACTATAATCCTCACGCTTACCCCTCGGCGAAGTGCGCGACGGATTTCGCGAACGACACTGCGTGGTGGATTAAAATAGGGCGTGCAAATGACTAATTCATCATGGGCACTGGCAATCAAATGACAGATATAACGATTGAGCTTATTTTTCCGTTTACCTAACCCGACCATCGGGGTAAGTCCAACTTGGTCTTCACTAATCGGCTCATCTTGATATCGATAGCTGGCTTGCTGTAGCTGACCACGAAACTCACGAATGTTTGGCTTTAGTGCTTTGCTGTTGGGGCGGTCGGGCGAGGTGAGACAGTTGACGGCACTGTCGGCGATTAACGTGTTGACAATAAAGTCTGCCATGGTGTCGGCGAGTACTTTATTGGCGAGCACGTGATAACGGTCATAACGGTATCTATCATGTTGCGCTAAATAGACATCGTTTAAGCTGGCGCCGCTGTATATAACGGTGTTATCAAATACGAATCCTTTTAAGTGCAAAACGCCGAAGACTTCGCGGTTTCTGACTGGCACACCCAAGACCTCTATCTTATGTGGGTAGCGCTCTGCATAAGCTCGATATAGTCCTGCATTACCGTCCGACTGTTCAGCACCAATTAACCCTCGCTGTGCGCGATGCCAGTCGACTAATACTTTGATATCGAGGGCAGGGTTAGCTTGCTTTGCTTCGTAAAGCGCATCCAGAATGCTTCGTCCTGCTTCGTCGTCTTGTAAGTATAGAGCCACCAGATAAATACGTGATGTTGCTTTTTTTATTTCGCTAAGGAGCCGTTCTCTAAATGAGACCGCGTCTAATAAGGTTTCGAGATTTTCTGGCTGGTGCGCAATGGTGGGCAAGCGATCAATAAGCTGCCGGTTTGCGTTCGCTGAATCCATTATTACCTCTTTTTGTTCGACGGCCAGAGTCGAGCATTGATACTAAACCCTGAATGATACCAGAAATTGCGTCAAGCTACGGATCACCGCGCAATGGCTTTGTTGCTAATGTCACGCTTTGGGTGAGTATTCCATCGCCACTAAATCTTTGCCACTTTGACAATAACGGTGCAGGCGTGCAGCCAGATCATCGGGTAATACGTGATGATCGACAGGCGTAAAACCATGCTGCGCATACAAGGTAGTCAGTGGACGGAAAGCTAAGCAAAAGCTACGATGTTGACACAGTGTTTCTTGCACTGCGTCGAGTAAACGATGACTCAAACCTGTTCCTCGCAGATCAGGGTGTAGCAACATGCCTGTGAGTAACTGATACTCGAGACGTTGCTGAAAGCGTACCGCGCCACATAGTCCACTCGGACCATCAATGACCCAAATACGTTCATCTTTCTTGGGTTTTCCGGGAGGATAGTGCGTTTTGTAGAACCGCGCTACCAGTGGGAACCGCAAGGGCTCTAGCGGGTGAATGTGATAATTATCCATAGCCTAATAGATGCGCAATACGAGCAGGACAGGTAGTATACCCATCAATGAGTTTTCTAACAGCGTAATGCAACGATGAAGTGGTTATCTGATGTGTCTTTGACACCCCATCATACGTTTGGTTTGCCCGCGCGCGCCCAAGCGATTGTAGAAGCACATTGTGTGCAAGACTTACAAGAGATTTGGCAAGCGTCTGATTATCACAACTCACCGAAGTTAGTGGTTGGTGAAGGTAGCAACCTGCTTTTTTGCCAAGACTTTGAGGGGGTGGTGGTCCTTAACCGCCTAAAGGGGATCACGATCGATAACCACGCTGACCATTACCTATTACATGTTGGCGCCGGTGAGCCTTGGCATGCGTTTGTTGCCTGGAGTATTGATAATGCGATGCCTGGGCTTGAGAACCTGGCATTAATTCCCGGCTGTGTGGGGGCGGCACCGATTCAAAATATTGGTGCCTATGGTGTCGAATTTGCCGAGCGTTGCGCTTACGTCGATATCTATCATCCTGACACGGGCAATCAACGTCGTTTGTCTTGCGATGAATGTCAGTTTGGTTACCGCGATTCGATTTTTAAAACCCCCGCCATGCAGGGATGGGTCATTACTCAGGTTGGCTTTCGCTTGGATAAAGCGTGGAAACCGGTACTCAAGTATGGCGCGTTAGCTGAACTGGATTCTCAACAAGCGACCCCCAAAGGCATTTTTGATGCGGTGTGTGCGATTCGGCGCGCTAAATTACCCGATCCTTCTGTGTGCGGTAACGCTGGGAGTTTCTTTAAAAATCCGGTGCTTGATAGCGAGCAAGCGGCAAAGTTAAAGGTTTCTTACCCTGATGTGCCGCTCTTTTCCGCGCCTTTGGGGCAAAAGAAGGTCGCAGCGGGGTGGCTGATTGATCAATGTGGCTTAAAAGGGAAACGCCAAGGCGGCGCACGCGTTCATCCTCAGCAAGCACTGGTTATTACCAATGCCGAGAATGCGATCAGTGACGATGTGATACGTTTAGCTAAGCATGTCGTCTCGCACGTTTATACGCGTTTTGGTGTGAGGCTTGAGCACGAAGTGCGCTTGATTGATCAGCAGGGTGAAACAACCTTGGAGGCACAATGAAGAGCGCGCATTCGGCACGTCTCGCCTTGATTACACGTTTATCTGATGGTGAGTTTCACTCTGGCGAAATGCTGGGGAAAGCGCTGGGTATGACGCGTGCGGCGATCAGTAAACACATCAAGGTTCTCCAATCTTGGGGGCTTGATATTTATCGAGTACAGGGCAAAGGCTATTGCTTATCACAACCGATTGAGCTGCTCGATGAAGCTTGGTTAAGTGCCCATACCGATATACCCGCTTTGGCTGTGATCCCAGTGATAGACTCAACCAATCAGCATTTAATGGAAAGAGTGGGGCAGCTCAGTCCTGGTAGTGTGTGCTTGGCCGAGTATCAGCAACAAGGCCGTGGTCGTCGAGGGCGTGCATGGCAATCGCCGTTTGGTAGCAATTTATACCTCTCCATGTATTGGCGATTAGATGCAGGGCCTGCGGCGGCAATGGGGCTCAGCCTTGTTGTCGGAGTAGCAATGACAAAAGCGTTACACGATCTGGGTGCGACAGGTGTCAAAGTAAAATGGCCAAACGACCTCTATTATCAAGACAAAAAGTTGGCGGGTATTTTGGTTGAAATGACCGGGCAAACGGGTGATGCGGCACACATAGTGATTGGTATGGGGCTTAACCTCGGTATGGGGACCCATCTTAACGACAATATTGATCAACCTTGGGCGAAGCTTGCACAGGCGTGTTCACCGATGCCGTCACGTAATACGTTAGCAGCGAACTTGATTGACCGTCTCAAGGCATCGCTTATCGCCTACGAACAGCAAGGTATGGCTAGTGTTTTGGCTGATTGGCCACAACTGGATAATTTTATCGGTCGCCCCGTTAAGCTATTAATGGGCGACCGCCAGGTAAAAGGTATTGAGCGCGGTATTGATGAGCATGGCGCCTTATTGCTGGAGGTTGATGGAAACATCACGCCTTACTTGGGAGGGGAAATCTCGTTAAGGCGCGATGATTAGTCCTTATACGAATGCGGACTATTTACGCACGCGAACGCGCTGAACAGAATGGTTCGGGCCCTTTTCTAACACTAAGCTTGCCCGTTCACGGGTTGGCAAAATGTTTTCTAGTAAATTCTTGCCGTTAATATCATTCCAAATGGTGGCTGCTTTCTGTGTCGCTTCTTCGACGGACAAGCGCGTGTAATGGTGGAAATAAGCTTGTGGATCGAGGAATGCCCCGCGCCGAAACTTCATAAAGCGTTCGATGTACCATTGTTTGAGTAAGTCAGGCTCGGCGTCTACATAAATAGAAAAGTCGAGAAAATCAGAAATAAACACGTGGTGCGGGTCGTGTGGATAATCCATGCCACTTTGTAGCACATTCAGCCCCTCTAATATTAAAATATCGGGCTTTTCGACTTTTTGCTCATCCGATGTAATGTCGTAGACAAGGTGGGAATAAACAGGCGCAGTGACACAGTCTTTGCCTGATTTGACGTCAGCGACAAATTCAACCAGCTTGCGCATGTCATACGACTGCGGGAAGCCCTTTTTGTGCATGATGCCGCGCGATTCGAGCTCAGCATTTGGATATAAAAAACCATCAGTGGTGACTAACGCCACTTTAGGGTGATCCGGCCACCGGGTTAGAAGCGCTTTTAGGAGCCTTGCCGTCGTGCTTTTCCCAACCGCCACACTACCTGCAATGCCGATAACGTAAGGCACATGGTTTGACACGGGCTGAGAAAGAAACTCATCAAGCACTTCAGTCCGGCTTTTACGCGCTTTAACATACAGATTGAGTAAGCGCGACAACGGTAGATAGACATCGCGCACTTCATCCATTGATAAATGTTCATTCAAGCCGCGTAAGCGGTCAATGTCATCTTCGGTAAGCGTCATGGGCACTGCATCCCTCAGTTCAGCCCATTGTTGACGGTCGAACGACAAATAAGGCGTTAGCGTTGCGTTCATGATCCATGTGCCTTAAGCCAATAAAGAGAGTGACGATACCGCAAACCAGCGGGAAGGAAAAGCGCTTGCCTATTGTCATCAAGGTGTTGGCTGGTTACTTTCCCAACAATCACACAAAAAAATACCCAAAAGACGCAAAAATCACCCATTTTTTTAAAATTCCCTATTGCACCCCTCAAATCCATGGCATAGAATGCGCAGCACTTGTCGCCGGCTTAGCTCAGTTGGTAGAGCAACTGACTTGTAATCAGTAGGTCGCCAGTTCGATTCCGGCAGCCGGCACCAAAATTTAGGTGGAATTCCCGAGTGGTCAAAGGGATCAGACTGTAAATCTGACGGCTCAGCCTTCGAAGGTTCGAATCCTTCTTCCACCACCAATTTCAAATTGTTTGAATAGCTCTACGAGTAACGATTGCGGGCATCGTATAATGGCTATTACCTCAGCCTTCCAAGCTGATGATGCGGGTTCGATTCCCGCTGCCCGCTCCACTCTTTTTAGAGTGCTGATATAGCTCAGTCGGTAGAGCGCACCCTTGGTAAGGGTGAGGTCGGCAGTTCAAATCTGCCTATCAGCACCATCCTCTCCAAGGTAACTTCAAGCCGTTTGATGTATACTCAACAAACCTGATTGTTGGTTGTGTGGTCGTAATGCCACCGAAATACCGTGCTTAGAGGGACTGTCATGTCTAAAGAAAAATTTGAACGTACGAAAACGCACGTTAACGTTGGTACTATTGGCCACGTTGACCATGGTAAAACTACGCTGACTGCAGCTATCTGTACTGTACTTGCAAAAGTATACGGCGGTGCTGCGCGTGATTTCGCGTCAATCGATAACGCACCAGAAGAGCGTGATCGTGGTATCACCATCGCAACGTCTCACGTTGAGTACGATACGCCAAACCGTCACTACGCACACGTTGACTGCCCAGGACACGCTGACTAT
>NZ_MUFF01000051.1:0-12169 GCF_001996105.1 Salinivibrio sp. IB643 | reverse complement strand
CTCAACCATTGTTCGCCTTGCCATGGAAGACGTTCTCACGGATGCGAAAGCGGCGCTACAAACGCAACTTTCCCTATGACGGGCGCATTTGTTTGCTTTTCGGCGCCGCTGCAAGGTTTAGTCAGCTGGCAAATGAGCGAGTTGGCAAGGCTATGCTCGTTGTTTAGTGGAAAAAGCACCTTTGTGAATGTCAGCAAAGACTGCACATCAGCGACCACCGACACTTTATCCATGCTTGCCACGGGCACCCAGCCCAATGATATTTGCCTGCTTCTGATCGAGGGAGCAGATGCCGAGCTAATGTGCTTAGTGCTCGCTGAATACGTCAGTAAGCACTGGCATTTGCTCAGCACCTCTGCCTTTACTGCTGCCGCAAACAATCCGTTAGACACACCATCGCGCTTCGCGCATCTAAATCTGCGCGTTGAAGGATTACACACCCAAGCGACACAGTGTGAATCGCTGTTTAGGGAGATCGTTGAACGCGTCGCGGAAAAAGACACATCAATGCAAGCTCATGCGGCTTTTATGGCGCGGGAGGCACATTCATCCACTTACCTTGGCGATCAGGTTGCACTCCCTCATATTATTGATAGCAGCGTCCCTCATCCCGCCATCATAGTGACTCGCTGCCACTCTGCGATGACCTGGTTGAATCAAGAATCGGTTTCACTGTGTATTGCGATCGCGATCCCCTGCGACATCGAGCGTACGACACTACGCGCCATCAGCCGCCTATCTCGCCGTTTGTCTTCATCCGTATTCCGGCACTGGCTAACACACTGCGATGATATTACTACCCAAATTGCGATGCTAGATGCCGCCTTAGTTCAGGATTGATGACTAAGCCGTCGATATTCAGAAGGGGTCTTGCCCGTTCTCGCTTTAAACACGCGGCAGAAATAGTTCACGTCATTGAACCCACAACGACAGGCAATATCGACTAACCGGAACTCATAACGCATCAACATAAATTTGGCTCGGTCAATGCGCACCCACACAATGTAATCTGCCAGTGTCATATGGCCATATTGTTTAAATAAACGTGACAGGTGGCTCGGGCTRATGTGGAAATGCGCGGCAATATCCGCACGCGAAAGGGCTTGCTGGTAATGCTCTTGAATGTAAATACAGATCCCCTGGTAGAGATCTTCCCCGCGAGAGTGGGCATTGAATATTGGTTTATCAACTAATTGATGGGTGTAGGCTAACAACGCCTTAATCAAATACCCATCGGTTAGCTGCTTGTTGGGCTCTTTCGCAAGCGCGTTTAGCGCTTCTAGAATGTTATCCACCGCAAAGCCTGCACGCATCGGCACGGAGAACTTCTGYACACCGTAAAATCCGGCCACGTTAGCGCGTTTATTCACAAGGCTAAACCCCAACTGCCGGCGGCCATACAGCAAACTCAGCACCGAGCATGAATGCTGCCAATCGGGTTTGTTCCAGCAGTTTGGCGCGATATAAAGCGCCTCGCCACCGACCAACGTGTGTGTTTTTACGCCCTCAGGCGTCGAGACAATATTGGTATATTGRCCAGACACCACAATTTCTAAGCGTGGAAAGTTAACTTGATAGCTAAAAGSCTCAGGCACTTGCCAATCATTGGCAAAGATCACCCGACCRAACTGCTCGTCAGGTGAYTTCAGTAGTTCAAGCAAATGAGAAAAGCTGGTAGGTGTCGAGGCTTTCATTATCATCCCTATCCGATCGTTTTCGGGCTCGCTGTCCAAAACGGTAAATGACCGCAAACGGCGTCAGTACGACGCATCAGCAACACCGCCATTATACCCATACGATCTGCSATTGCCGCTAATGAGCGAGATCACATTAAAAATGGTTGGGCACAATCATCCAGTAAATGCTATTTCTCTGCACTATTTTCCAGCCGCATACGGGCGCAAACTGATCACCATGTTCACACRAATCGGCAGGAGCCCATCATGATATCTGAACTGATCAACGAGCGCTTGATACGTCTCAACCTYGACGCCACCAGCAAGCAAGATGTATTTAATGAACTGAGCCAAGCATTGGTCGATAATGAYCGTGTTAGTGATAAAGCCGCATTTATTGCGGATGTGAATGCRCGCGAAGCCCTRGGTAATACAGGCTTTGAAGCGGGCATCGCACTTCCTCATGCAAAAAGTGACGCCGTTACCAAACCCGGTGTGGTCATCGGTATTAGCCGAGACGGCATCGATTACGGGGCAGAAGATGGCGAACGGTCTCATATCTTTTTTATGATTGCCTCTCCCACTAACGGTGGCGACCATCATATTGAAGTGCTGGCTTCCCTTTCTTCCAAACTTATTGAGCCAGGATTCACGCAAGCGCTGCTTGCAGCCAACACGCCCAGTGAGGTCATGACCCTGCTGACTCAGCCCAGCAAAGAAAGCAATAATACCGGACCGAAAAAAGGCCTTATTATTGGTGTAACCGGTTGTCCGGCGGGGGTGGCACATACCTATTTAGCGGCCGAAGCGCTTGAAAAAGCCGCTGACGARCTGGGYTATGAGATAAAAGTAGAAACCAACGGCTCGATTGGGGTTAAAAACKCMCCCACACAAGACGACATATTACGCGCCGATGCGATTGTCGTTGCCTGTGATAAACAAACCGATATGACCCGCTTTAACGGCAAAGCTGYGGTCGAAGTCGGCGTTAAAGAAGCAATTCGCGACGGTAAAGGCTTAATCGAAAACGCACTTAATGCCAGCCCTTATCAAGCCGCGGGTACGTCCAAGCAAAGCACAAACRCCAACGCACCGTCCACTGGCACCACAAACTGGCGAAGTAACTTATATCGCTATYTGATGAATGGKGTCTCGCACATGATCCCCTTTGTGGTCACTGGCGGGCTATTGATTGCGCTGKCTCTCGCCATTGGCGGTGARCCRACRGAAGCRGGCATGGCCATTCCAGAAGGCAGTGCATGGCAACAAGTGCTCGATGTCGGTGTGATTGCCTTCCAATTAATGATCCCAGTGCTTGCCGGCTATATCGCCTATGCGATTGCGGATCGCCCGGCACTTGCGCCAGGGTTAATTGGTGGCTGGATTGCCAATACCGGCAGCTTTTACGGCGCTGAAGCGGGCACCGGCTTTATCGGTGCCATCATTGCGGGTTTGCTTGTGGGGTATTTCGTCAAATGGGTCAGCGGAATTAATTACCATAAATTCCTCCAACCACTCGTTCCCATTATGATTGCGCCGATTACCGGTACCCTGTTTATCGCCGCGCTATTTATCTTTGTGATTGGGGCGCCYATTGCCAGCCTGATGGATTCACTTACCGCCATGCTCACCGCCATGAGCACCGGTAACTACATTTTATTAGGGATTGTACTGGGCGGCATGGCAGGCTTTGATATGGGTGGTCCATTCAATAAAGTGGCTTTCTTATTCTCCGTGGGGATGATTGCCAGCGGACAAACTCAATTTATGGGTGCGATGGCCTGTGCTATCCCAGTCGCTCCCCTAGGAATGAGTTTAGCAACCGTGCTAGGCCGTAAGCTTAATATCTTTGAAGCCACTGAACACGAAGCCGGTAAAGCGGCGGGGGCTATGGGCCTGGTCGGMATTTCAGAAGGGGCGATTCCCTTTGCCGCCCAAGATCCTATTGCGGTGATCCCCGCCAATATGATTGGTTCGATGGTGGCGGCGGTGATGGCCTTTGGATTCGGTGTGACTAACAGCGTGGCGCATGGTGGCCCCGTGGTGGCATTRCTGGGCGCRATGAACAARCCTGTTATTGCCCTTATTTGTATGATTGCCGGCGCGGTGGTGACTGCATTGGTTTGCGTTAGCTTGAAGAAGGCACGCAAAGCCCAGTGGCTGCAATCAGCCGCTTAATTATGCTATAACCACACCATYATTATCACTTTCGGCCTCGCCAATCGGGGCCGATTTTCTCGTTTAAGAGTATATTTTCTCGTTTAAGACTATATCCTCTCGTTTAAGAGTATCGCTTGTATGAATAGCCCATTTYACTCACAGCCATTTTTTTTAATGCGCAATCCCATTCAAACCTATCAATGGGGGAGCTGCACGGCTCTGCCAGCACTGTTTAATATYGCGAACCCCGACCAACAGCCGCAAGCTGAAATCTGGATGGGCGCGCACCCTAAAGCCAGCTCCGAGATACACGTTGGCGAAGCTTGGCTGCCGCTTAATACCTTGATTGCGTCTGACCCGCAATCCGCCTTATCCGCTGAGATTTATCAACGCTTTRGTGAACTGCCTTTTCTATTCAAAGTGCTCGCCGCAGACACAGCGTTATCCATCCAGGTACACCCAAGCAAACAAGAAGCCGAACACGGCTATCAAAAAGAAAACCAACAAGGCATTTCCCTATCAGCCGCGCATCGCAACTACAAAGATCCCAATCACAAGCCTGAACTGATTTATGCGCTGACCCCGTTTAAGGCGATGAACGGGTTTCGCCCTTATTCAGACATTATTGCGAACATTGCAAAAATCAATCACGATTCACTCACCCCGATTTTTCAAGCCTTTACCGATTCCCCGGCTGAAGACTCGCTACAAAGCGCCTTCGCTCAGCTATTAGCGCTTGAGGCAACTGATAAAACGGCAGCAGTCGACGCTTTAATGGCAGTGGCCAATCAAAACGCGACGGAAGCCCCCTTCGATACCATTATTGATTTGGCGACACAGTACCCAGGCGATATTGGCCTGTTTGCGCCGTTATTGCTGAATGTCGTGACACTTGCGCCGGGGGAAGCGATGTTTTTGCACGCGCGCACCCCTCACGCTTACATTCAGGGTGTCGGACTCGAAGTCATGGCCAACTCCGACAACGTATTGCGAGCCGGACTCACCCCCAAGCATATCGATGTTGATGAGCTGATCGCCTGTACAAGCTTTGCTCCTATAGCAACGGCTAACATAACACTCGAACCGACACGCACTGACCAAGGAACGCATTACCCGGTCGCGGTGCCTGATTTTTCTTTTACGCATTACNGTCGGACTCGAAGTCATGGCCAACTCCGACAACGTATTGCGAGCCGGACTCACCCCCAAGCATATCGATGTTGATGAGCTGATCGCCTGTACAAGCTTTGCTCCTATAGCAACGGCTAACATAACACTCGAACCGACACGCACTGACCAAGGAACGCATTACCCGGTCGCGGTGCCTGATTTTTCTTTTACGCATTACCTTCAGGTTGACGATCTCACATGCCATATGCACAGCGGTGAAATCATCTTCGCCATTGATGCCCCACTGACTGTTTCTCATGGCGACCACAAGCTGACCATTGAAAAAGGCGAGTCTATTTTTATACCGGCGTGTACGAGCGAGTATCAATTACACTGCCARGGCGGCGCTGTGAGGGTGTTTAATCAGATAGGATAAATGAGGAGGGGCCTTCCCTCCTTTTTACTCAGCCGTTTATCGTATTTGTCTTTTATGATGCTTAACGTTTGTTGTGATGCCTTTCACGATTTATARCCTACTCAATAAAAACTAAGACAATTTCCTAGTTCAACTAAGCCGTCGTCTCAAGGGAGCGGCGTCATCGCGCCGTATACTGCTTGCCATTACCTCCACTCACTTACGAGCGAACTTATGTTGAACTTTCTCAATCAAGTCAGAAAGCCCACATTAGATCTGCCAGCTGAACAGCGCAGAAAAATGTGGCTCAAACCTTTCCTGCAATCTTACTTAGTCGTTTTTATTGGCTATTTAACCATGTATCTGGTGCGAAAAAACTTCAACGTCGCTCAGAACGATATGATCAATCAGTATGGCCTCTCCATGACCGAATTRGGGATGATTGGTCTCGGTTTCTCTATCACCTACGGGATTGGTAAAACCGTTGTTTCCTACTACGCCGATGGCAAGAATACAAAGCAATTCCTCCCGTTTATGCTGATCCTTTCTGGTCTTTGTATGCTTGGCTTCAGCTTWAGTTTGGGCGGCGGTAGCATCAGCCTCTTTCTAATGGTGGCGTTTTACTCACTGAGCGGCTTTTTCCAAAGTACCGGTGGTCCATCAAGCTACTCAACCATTACTAAATGGACACCGAGCAACAAACGCGGGTCATACCTTGGTTTGTGGAATATGTCGCACAATGTCGGTGGTGCCGGTGCCGCCGGTGTGGCCTTGTTTGGTGCCAACGTTTTCTTTGATGGTAACGTCATCGGGATGTTCGTGTTCCCTGCAGTCATTGCAATYATCGTTGGTGCAATTGGGATGCGATATGGTAGTGACTCACCAGAAGCCTATGGGCTAGGCACCGTAGAAGAGCTTTTCGAAGAACCGATAAGTGATGAAGATCGTGAAGCTGAAGAAAACAAGATGACGAAAAAGGAAATGTTCCTTAAGTATATCTTGAAAAACAAAGTCATTTGGCTGCTATGCTTTGCTAACATCTTCCTATACATCGTTCGCATTGGTATCGACCAATGGTCYACCGTGTATGCGTATCAAGAGCTGGGCTTCTCAAAAGAGACCGCGATTTCTGGCTTTACCATGTTTGAAGTCGGCGCGCTGGTYGGCACACTAATGTGGGGATACCTTTCAGATCTTGCTAACGGGCGCCGTGCACTGGTTGCTTGCGTTTCCCTCGSRCTCATTGTCATGACACTCGAGTTCTACCAATACGCCACCAGCGAATTTATGTACCTGTCTGCATTRTTTGCGCTCGGTTTCCTCGTGTTTGGTCCGCAACTATTGATCGGTGTCGCCGCGGTTGGCTTTGTACCGAAAAARGCRATCAGTGTCGCCGATGGCGTGAAAGGTACCTTTGCGTATCTGATTGGTGACAGCTTCGCTAAACTGGGCTTAGGTATGGTGGCCGATGGCACGCCARTCTTTGGCTTAACGGGCTGGAAAGGCACCTTTGCGGCACTGGATGCCTCTGCACTGATCTGCTTAGGCTTACTGGCCATGGTGGCTATCGCTGAAGAGCACAAAATCCGCAAAAAGAAAAARGCGATGAAGCTCAARGCACAGGCATTATAAATTRAACGCGCAGTCAGCCCCACAGCGCTGCGCGCTCAACAATTGATATACCACATTGCATTAGCGTCATACTGGCGCTAATGTACTGCTTTTTGCAGGCAGTCTATGATCAACGTTGTATTGATTGACGACCATCGAATCGTACGGTCCGGTTTTGGTCAACTGTTAAATATTGAACCTGATATCAATGTGATTGGGGAATTTGGCTCGGCAAAAGAGGCCCGCCAGCACCTACCTGGATTGCCGGTGCATGTCTGTATTATGGATATCTCTATGCCTAATGAGAGCGGCCTGCACTTRCTCGAGCASCTTCCCTCTAGTATTAACACATTAATGCTAAGTGTTCATGACTCGGCCAGTATGATTGAAAAAGCMCTGCAACTGGGTGCTAAAGGCTACCTCAGTAAAAACTGCCACCCAGATGATCTCATTCAAGCKGTRAGAACCTTGGCACAAGGTGGCTTYTTTGTGACCAAAGATATCGCACTGCAACTCGCTGCACCAACCCACCCTTCGTCGTGTCAATTAGCCACACTCACCCGCCGTGAAAAGCAAGTGGCGACMCTGATTGCAGACGGATATGCGATCAAACACATTGCCGACCAATTGGGGATTAGCCCAAAAACAGTGCATGTTCACCGCGCCAATGCAATGGAAAAACTCGCGGTCGATAACAATGTGTGCCTAGCAAAAAAACTCCAACAGGATGTATGAACAAAGCCACGGTTAACTGGATCATCAACGCCCTTTGCATTTTGTTTTTCGTACTCTGTGCATGGGTCAATCTTTGGGTGATCAGCCGTTTTCTCTTGCCCACGAATACCCTCGCAGTGGTATTTTTACCCTTTGCCTGTCGCCTTGGGTTGATTATCACAACTCGTCGTACGTATTGGGCGGCCATTTACTTGGCCGAATGGCTGGCCTTGGCCATTCTTTTTCAATACTTACCCAGCCAAGATTGGCTTCGTTTAGGGTTACTCAGTATTCTTTCATGGCCAATATGTCATGTACTAACGGCTTATGCGCACCGCCACCATTGGCCGTTTTTATTACTCGCCAGTGTGGCGGGGTTGGGCCAAAGTGCCACTATCGTGAGTCTGGGGGCGACGTTATCAAGCGATAACATGCTGTTATTACTGGCGCCGCTTACCGCCATGTTAATTGTCCTGCCCTGCTGCTATTTGCTCACTTTTTATCTGTTCTCAAAGCCRTGGGGCATGGTTTCTGCCCGTATCGCACACACGCCGATCCTCTTTCATTGGCGCGATGGGCTAATATGCAGCGCCGCGTTTATCTTTAACTTACTCATTCAAACGCAATTACCTCCCTCACTGGACCGTTTTGCACCGTTTTGTTTGGCGATTCCCATCATTTTGTTTGCGCTAAAATATGGCTGGCAAGGTGCATTTCTTGCGACTCTGTTCAATAGTTTGGCATTGGTGGYTGCCCATACMGACGYCTCAGCGACCGCCACGGTAGCCACTGTCGAGTTATTGTTATCACTTGCTGTGCAAACTATGACCGGYATTGGGCTRGGRCTTGCCGTGCAGCGWCAGCGCGATCTTACTACTGGTATTCAGCAACAACTGCGCAAGAACCAATATTTGTCGCGTCAACTGATCAGCACWGAAGAAAAGATCCGACGAGATATTGCTCGCGAGCTACACGATGATGTCGGCCAGAACATAACCGCCATCAAAACCCACGCGAATATCATTAAACGACTGGATAACGATCACGCTTATGCCCCGTATGTGCAAGTGATTGAAGACATGTCGATGAACATTTATCAATCAACCAAAACCTTACTTGCGCAATTGCGGCCAACCGTTTTAGATGATGTTAGCTTTGATGATGCCGTTAGCCAGTTGGCGCATGATATGGGATTTGCCGCCCAAGGGATTGATATAAGRCTTTCGATTACTCACCATCACCCAGTAAGCGACACCGTGCGTGTTACCCTCTACCGAATTTGCCAAGAGGCATTGAATAATATTCATAAACACGCCAATGCACGTCATGTCGCCGTTGTTATTTCATTGGGTCATACTAGCGCCTTGCAAGTGACGGATGACGGCTGTGGTTTTACYCCTAAAGACACCGTTAACGGCTTTGGTCTGAAAGGCATTCGAGAGCGAGTCGWAGCAATGGGCGGCGATTGCGATATTCAATCCAATCAAAATGGAACATCGCTCACGCTATCACTTCCACACATACCTTAAACAAGTAAGATCATGACAACACAGACGCGTACCCAAGACACCCTCTACGCCTATTGGCGGCGCCATATTATGCTGGGCATGTATGTGGGCTATGCAGGCTTTTATTTAACCCGTAAAACACTGAGTGCTGCCTCGCCGGCGTTGATTACAAACCTAAATATCGATATGGCGCATATCGGCTTAATGGGAACGCTATTTTCGTTAACCTACGGCGTGTCGAAGTTTGTATCGGGAATGATTGCAGATCAAACCAACTCACGTTTTTTTATGAGCACAGGGCTGATATTGACGGGCGTGATTAGCCTGGTTTTCAGCCAAATGCACAGTATTGCTGCTTTGACTGCATTRTGGGTGGCTAATGCTTGGTTTCAGGGATGGGGATGGCCAGCGTGTGCCAACTTGCTAACCAGCTGGTACTCCCGCAACGAGCGTGGCGTGTGGTGGGCTGTTTGGAATACAGCACATAACCTTGGTGGTGCCATTGTGCCGGTGTTAGTCGCGTATTTAGTCATCCATGTGAATTGGCAGGCTGGGTTTGCCTTACCCGGCGTGGCCGCGATTGTGATTGGGCTGTTATTGTTTTTTTACTTACGTGATAAACCCAAATCACTTGGGTTGCCCAATATTGGCGATTGGCGCAAAGACAAGCTAGAGCAATTTCACGAAGCAGACAGCCCTTCTTTAGCCTATCGCACTATTTTGCATCGCTATGTGCTCACCAACCGCTATCTGTGGTTACTCGCGGTCAGCTATATCATGGTGTATATCGTCCGCACCGCCATTTACGACTGGGGCAATATTTATCTTACCCAACAGCATCACTACAGCTTGATTCAAGCCAATGTTGCCTTGGCCATGTTTGAAGTCGGCGGGGTATTAGGCTCGCTGGTCGCAGGCTGGGGATCTGACCGAATTTTTGCCGGTAACCGCGGGCCCATGTGCATTTTGTTTGCCACCGGTATTTTTCTATCGGTCGCTGCGTTCTGGCTATTTCCGTTCACCGACATTTTTATTCACGCACTGTTGCTATTTTGCGTGGGCTTTTTTGTGTTTGGCCCGCAGATGCTCATTGGCATGGCTGCAGCTGAGTGCTCCCACAAACAAGCAGCAGGCGCGTCGACAGGCTTTGTCGGCATTTTTGCCTACTTAGGCGCAGCCGCCGCTGGCTAYCCKYTMGCRCTGATTATTGAAGCTTTCGCGTGGCAAGGCTTTTTCATCGCTATTGCGTTATGTGCGGTGACCATTGGGCTGGTACTGCTCCCTTTTTTAAGAATGCAGGTGGATACGAGCGAGGAAAAATAGAACAAGAACGGAAATCTACTATTCAATGTATACTTGGGCTTGTGTCATCGCCACCAATGGGCCTAGGATCCTAGGCCCTCACACTTTCATCAATCCGCCCCGAACAAATCGCGGGTGTAGACTTTGCTTTCTACATCGCGGATTTCATCCACCATGCGGTTGGCGACAATCACGTCGGCGCGTTGTTTGAAGGTATCCAAGTCTTTGATGACTTCAGAGTTAAAGAAGGTGTCTTCTTCAAGCACCGGCTCGTACACTACCACGTCAATGCCTTTGGCTTTAATCCGTTTCATGATCCCTTGGATGGCCGAAGCGCGGAAGTTGTCTGAGCCAGATTTCATCACCAAACGGTATACACCGACCACCTCCGGTTTTTTGGCAATAACCGCATTGGCAATAAAGTCTTTGCGGGTGGTGTTGGCATCAACGATAGCTTGAATAATATTGTTGGGCACGTCTTGGTAGTTAGCCAATAGTTGTCGGGTGTCTTTTGGCAGGCAGTAACCGCCGTAGCCAAACGAGGGGTTGTTGTAGTGATCGCCAATGCGTGGGTCTAGCCCTACCCCTTCAATGATCTGGCGCGCGTCTAAACCGTGGGATTCGGCGTAGCTGTCCAGCTCGTTAAAATACGCGACCCGCATCGCCAAGTAGGTGTTGGAGAAAAGTTTCACCGCTTCGGCTTCGGTGGAGTGGGTAAACAACACGGAGATACCCGATTTGACTGCACCTTGTTGCAACAAGGTAGCGAACTGGCGCGCGCGCTCGGATTGCTCACCGACAATGATCCGTGATGGATATAAGTTGTCGTAAAGGGCTTTGCCTTCGCGCAAGAACTCGGGTGAGAAGAGGATGTTTTCACAGCCCATTTGTTGCTTAATATGCTCGGTATAGCCCACTGGTACCGTTGATTTGATCACCATCAYCGCATCGGGGTTAATCGCCATCACATCTTTAATCACCGCCTCGACCGAGCTGGTATTAAAGTAGTTGGTTTCGGGATCGTAGTCGGTRGGGGTGGCAATCACCACAAAGTCCGCGCCTTGGTAGGCCWGCTCTTTATCKAGGGTRGCGRTAAAGTTCAGTGGTTTTTCGGCGAGGAATTGCTCWATTTCGGCATCGACAATCGGGGATTGTTGGTTGTTAAGCAGGTTAACCTTTTCTTCCACTATGTCGAGTGCGACCACTTCGTTATGTTGAGCCAATAACATGGCGTTCGACAGGCCGACGTAACCTGTTCCAGCAACTGCAATTTTCATCGTTTTATTCTCTTGGATCAAACCTGAGAAAAGGGTATCACGAGGATTGAGGAACGACTAGCGGCTGCACATAGCAAAAAACCGCCACGAGGGCGGTTTTTTTAATGATGGCGGTGAGAGAGGGATTCGAACCCTCGATACGTTGCCGTATACACGCTTTCCAGGCGTGCTCCTTCAGCCACTCGGACACCTCACCATATTGTGTGTTAAACGACATTTACGCTGGGTGGCTTATAACCCCGCTGTCGCGTTAACGGGGCGTACTATAGAGAGTTGCTGCTTTGCGGTCAAGTTGTTGGTGATAGGTTTGCGTTTAAATGGCTATTTCATCGCCAAACCTATTTGTATCCCAGAAAGAGAAACTTGTACCCCAGAAAGAGAACAAGGCCTTTTCAG
>NZ_MUFF01000050.1:0-7399 GCF_001996105.1 Salinivibrio sp. IB643 | reverse complement strand
CGATAATGGTCTTCTCGTAGTCCTCCGGATCGCCCGTGACGTTTTTCTTCCACCATTCCTGCACCAGCGGCAGGCTGGTCTCATCCACCTCAGTGTGACCCTCCCGGGTGTCCGGGGCAGAAATCACGATGGCACTGGTCACCCGGCCCAGATCATCCAGCGCTTTCTTGTAGCGGATCGCGCTGAGCTTGCTGTCCGTCGCCAGTTGGCCCTTCAGCTCCAGTTCGGCCTTTTTAAAGTTCTCGCTGAAATGCACGCTGATGTCGAAGGCATTGAGCTTGATACGGTCTTCGGCAGTATAAATCTGCCCCTGCTTGGCGTACTTGCGTTTGAGGTCGGCTTTCTGGTTGTCCGACAAGGACGCTGTGACTTTCTCGAACCAGGTATCAACGGCTTCCTGGTTCACGTTTAACAGCGGCTTGCGCTCTTCATACAACAGCGGGGTAATCGTCCCATCTTCTACGGCCCGCTTCATGGTGTAGGCGTGGATAATGGCGCCGAACTTTTCGGCAGTTTCGCTTTTTTCCTTGTCCAAAAGCGGGGTGCCAGTAAAGGCAATGAACGACGCATTGGGCAAGGCCAGGCGCATGCGCTGGTGGTTCTCGCCGCCCTGGCTCCGGTGTCCTTCATCGACGATGACGATGATGTTCTCTGAGGGGTTGTAGCACTCCGGCTGTTTAGCGGCTGAGGCGAACTTGTTGATGATGGTGAAGAGGATCCGGTCATTGCCCTGGCCGATGCGCTTAGCCAGATCTTTACCGGAGCGGGTCTTAGCGAGTGAATCGCCACTCTTCTTGCCGGCGATATCGCCACCAAAGGCCCCGCCGGTCAGGAAAGTCTTGGACAGCTGTTTCTCCAGATCCACTCGGTCGGTGACCACGATGATCCGGCAGTTCTTCAATGCGTCGCTGAGCAGCAAGGCGCGGCATAGATAGACCATGGTGAARGACTTGCCGGARCCRGTGGTGTGCCAGAGCACACCGCCTTTACGCTCACCCGAGGGCTTAAAGTCAGAGATGCGTTCCAGCAGGGCCTTGATACCAAAAGCCTGTGGGTACCGGGCCGCGATTTTGCCAATCTTCTGGTCGAACAGRATGAACAGCCGCAGAAACTCYAGAAAGCGGTGCCGGTCRAGCAGMCCCACTAACAGCCGATCCTGTTCGGTGGGCATCATCGGCTTCGACCAGAGGGCTTCAAAGTAATCGCGGATCTTACCGGGTTTGTCCTGAAAYAGGGTGTTTTTGTCCGACGCTAACAGCGGCTGGTTCTTGATGCCCTGCACGTACTGGTCGTCGAACTCCTCATCCTGCCACTTCGACCAGAACTTCATCGGCGTATGTGTGGTGCCGTACCGGCCATCGTTGCGACTGATCGCAAACAACAGCTGGGCGAAGGCGTACAGGTAGGGGATCTCATCGTTTCTCTGGTTACGGATGTTCTGGCTGATCCCTTCTTCCACCATGTCCTTATTAGGGTTGCCGGAGGCCGCCTTCTTGGCCTCGATCACCGCCAGGGGAATGCCGTTGACAAACGTCACCACATCCGGCCGACGGGTGTGGGTACCCTGGGCAGACAACACGTCCATCTCTTCGGTGACATGGAACTGGTTGTTGTCCAGGTTCTCCCAATCGATCAGGTGGATCGTGGGCGTGGCCTTCTTGCCATCAACAAACTCGGTCACGGTAATGCCGAGCGTTAGCATGTCGTAAACGGACTGGTTGGCCGCCATCAGTCCCTGCGCCATGGACGGCGTGGTGATCTCACGCATCACCTGATCCACGGCCTGTTCAGATAACGGGTACGATTCACCTTTGAACTCGAATCGACGCTGGCGCAACACCTGCTCCAACACTGGCTTCAACACCACATCCCGCTGGCTGCCGCGTAGGGCCTGACACTTGGTGGCCGGCAAAAACGTCCAGCCAAGGTTGATCAATGTAGCCAAGGCCGGGATGTGGCTGGAATACTGCTCATTCCCTTGAGGGGTGGTGTTCATGCAGCCTCCGTTTCCACTTGCACCCGACGTTTGCCGGTCAGGAGTTGTTGCATCAGGGCTTTCTTTTCTTCTTTCAAAAAACTTATGCGATATTGCAAAACTGAAATTTCATCCGATGCCACCTTGAGTACCTGCCCGATAGCTCTTTGTTCGTCCAGATTTGGGATGGTTATCCGAATGCCACGAAAATCATCCTGTGATAAAACGTACCTTTGCCCGCTACCATCACATAACCGGTAAGTTTGGCGTCTGAACTCATCGGTCTGGAAGGCGTATGTAGAGAAATTCAAATCCAGCGGCCGACTAGGACGAAACCGAACTATGTGGTAACTATAAACGACGCCCGGCATGTCCTCTGCGGCTACAGCGGGGATACCTGCCTCGTCTCGGGTTTCGGAGGATGGAGTAAAGAAAATATCTCCTTTTCGAACATCACAGTTAGTGATTTTGCGCTCTGGTGCAGTAACTGTGTGAGTAAGTTCGTGGTCAAAAATGAATTCTCTGCGGAAAACATCGAGGTAGTTGAGCAGCCTAACGCTTTGCTCTCCATCGACAATCTTCTTATCAACACCAGCTGAGCTTATTTTACCGACTGATCCGAGAGTTATTTCTTCCCACTCCCCCTCAAACCCCGGCAACCGCTTCTTCCCGGTCAGTAACTGCTGCATCAATCCTTTCTTCCGCTGTTGGCTGTTCTCAAGCAGGCGTTCGGTGGCGGTGATGGCCTGATCCCAGGTGGAGAGGATCTGGGCGATCTTTTTTTGTTCGGGGAGGGGTGGGAGGACAAACCGAAAACTGAATATGTCTGAAAGTGAAATAGACACTTGATTAGCGTTTCCACGAACAAGAGCAGACAGGTACGAAATGAACCGACGATTCTTTAAAATCTCATAGAGATACTGATTGGTAATCTTGGATGCCTTTGGAATAAGCTTTACTAAATTTTGGTTGAGAAGACTGCCGGCAGCGTCTCTTGGTACTCGAATCGCCTTACCAACCATTGATTGTGGCAGGTGGGGCCGAGAGCCAACCGTAGAGAGGACAATATCGTTTTCGTTCAGCCTGTATTCTTTGAAATTTTCGGCTTCATTCTCAGCCCAAAAAACAGGATGCTCATTATGGATCGAGTCCCTAGTGGTATCCGATATTCTGATTATCCTTACACCAGACTGGAGATATTTCTCTGATTTAAAGGCAAAGCCCTTTTTGTGAGTTACGACTTCGCCTAAATCGTGTTTTTCCCAACCAGTTCGGCATTCATTCATGGACGAACTCCATTTTCCAGATCAAAACCCAACTCCTTCAGATACCCGTCCATCTGCTCGTTCAACTTCGCAATCTCAGCCTCAATCTCCTTCCGCTCCGCTTGCACGGCCATCAGGTCGATCTCTTCCTCTTCCTCGAAGGTGTCCACATAGCGGGGGATGTTGAGGTTAAAGTCGTTCTCCTGGATTTCATCTAGGCTGGCGAGGTAGGAATACTTATCCCGAGTGTCGCGCTGTTTGTAGGTGTCGACCACCTTGGCGATGTTGTCATCGGACAACTGGTTCTGGTTCTTGCCGGACTGGAACTCGCGGCTGGCGTCGATGAACAGCACCTTGTTGTCGGTTTTGTCCTTACGGAACACTAGTATTGCTGCCGGGATGCCGGTGCCGTAGAACAGCTTCTCGGGCAGGCCGATCACGGCATCCAGCAGGTTTTCTTCGATCAGCTTCTTACGGATCTTGCCTTCCGCTGAGCCTCGGAACAGAACGCCGTGGGGCACAACGACTGCCATGCGGCCGGTCTTCGGCTTCAGGGTCTCGATCATGTGCAGGATGAAGGCATAGTCGCCCTTGGATTTAGGCGGTACACCGCGACGGAAGCGGGCATACGGGTCGCCGTCAGCGCCTTCATAGCCCCACTTCTCCAGCGAGAAGGGGGGGTTGGCCACCACCACTTCAAAATGCTTTAGACCGCCGTTCTCGTCCAGTAGGAGCGGGTTACGAATGGTGTCGCCCCATTCGAGCTTGTGGTTGTCGATGCCGTGCAGAAACATGTTCATCTTGGCCAGGGCCCAGGTGCTGCCGATGGCTTCCTGACCAAACAGGGCAAACTTCTTGGAGCCATCTTCCTTGCGAATCTGGTTGGCGCACTTGAGCAACAGGGAGGCTGAGCCACACGCGGGGTCGCAGATTTCGTCGCCGGCCTGGGGATCAACGATCTCGGCCATCAACTCGGACACTTCCGGCGGGGTATAGAACTCGCCGGCTTTCTTGCCGGAGGTGGCTGCGAAATTCTTGATCAGGTATTCGTAGGCGTTACCAATCACATCTAGCTTCCCGATCCGACTCGGACGCAGGTTCAGTTCCGGCCGAAGGAAGTCTTCGAGGATGTAGCGCAGGAGCTCGTTCTTTTGCTTTTCGTCGCCCAGCTTCGTCGAGTTGAAAGAGATGTCCTGGAACACATCKGCCAGCTTGACGATGTTGGCTTCTTCAATGGCGTGCARMGCCTTGTCGATCCGCTCACCGTTRCCSGGCTCATGGCGCTTGTCGTGRAGGTCGTAGAAGCTGGAMCCCCGGGGCAGAACGAAGCGCTCGTTCTTCATCAGCTCTTCGATCAGCTCCGGCGTATCGCCGTATTCAGCCACGTAGTTGTCGTAGTGATCCTGCCAAACGTCCGACAGRTACTTCACGAACAACATGGTGAGCACGTAGTCCTTGTAGATACTGGGGTCTACCGTGCCCCGGAAGGTGTCACAGGCGTTCCAGACCGCTTTGTTGATCTGTTCCTGCTTTACTGCGTCRTTGCTCATATCAATTTCCTATGGAGTGATCCGGATGAAGAATATGGTGTCCGACAGCATCAAGCATGCGCCGTCGGTTTTCCAYTAACTGACTCAAAAGTTTTTGTTCACTGGTGGCAGCATYGGATAGCTTRACCATCAGMTTCTGTTGTTCAATGGATGGTATGACGATGGGTAAGTCACCCAGTTGCGATTTGGTAATGCTGGGTGCCGCCGAGCCTTGGGAGCAAGAGGCAAAGTACCGCTGGGCATCTACATGGTTGAGCTGCCAGGCCAGAAACTCRGGCAAGAGCCGGGCCACCTCCGGTTTTAGGCGTATGTGATAAAAGTTTGGCGTGCAAACTGTATTGCTAGGRACGTCGGCTATCACTGCGGCATGGTTACGAGTGCCTTTGGCCATGAATATCAGGTCGCTGGGRCARAGRTAATTGGGGKGCTTTCGGCCCGGCAGCTTGACCCGGTCKAGGGCTTTTCCGTCTTTGTCACTCAGGSGCTCTCCGAGAACAATGTGCCGGAACTGCACCACGTAAGCRTCCCCGTTGCTATCGATGGGGAGCTTTCCCCGGAACGGGTAGCCGGGCTGGATAGTCGCCAAGCTGCGCAGAGGGCGTTTTTGTTTGGGCTGCTCGCTCATGCAGTATGCTCAATGATGCAATAATATTGGAGCATCGTAATTCAATAGGCATCATTAGGCAAGATGCATGGTTTTTTWAAAYKGCTCACGCTTCGCTTTTTCGCTTTTTCAACTAATCACACTCCCCTGTTTACCCCTGCAGACAACTACCCTGCCCATCAGCTCTCTGATTTAAACCAGCTCTTAGAGCACGCGGCAGAAGCGTGGGAACAAGTGGTGCATTAGCTACGGTATGCATTCCCACGCCGGCGCGTGGGAACGAGTTAAACCCTTACCCCCTCAACTGCGAGAACTTGATGATCTCGTGGGACTGTTCAAGGGTTTGCGCGAGGTGTTGGATGTGCGCGGGGGTGATCTCGCAGCAGCCGCCGACCACCAGGGCACCGTCGGCAATCCATTGTTGTACGCGTTCGGTGTGGACTAAGGGTGAGAGATCTTCACGCGCTTCTAGGGCATCGGCTTTGCTGCCTTTGGCCATGTCTTCTACCGATTTAAACGCGTTGGCATAGCCACCGACAATGTTAGCTTGGGTGGCCATTTTTGGCATCGCCGTAGTAAGCACTTCTGGGTCGCAGCAATTGAGCATCACTGCTGTCGGCGCGTAGTCAGTGACCGCGTGCATGGCTTGTTCGAGCGACTCGCCAGAGCGGAGTGCGCCATTAGGCTCTAACCGAAACGCCACCCCAAACGGTTTGCCTTGCTCTTGGGCGGCGGCGCATGCTGCACGCGCTTCGAGGGTGTTGGTCATGGTTTCGATTAAAAACACATCCACATGAGGCTGCAAGCGGGCAATATGCAAAAACTCGGCTTTCATGTCATCAAAGCTGCGTTGCGGCTGGCCGAGGTAGCTGCCCACCAGCGGTGGCAAACAACCGGCAATATCGACATCGGCGCCTGTCTCATCCACGGCTTGCTGCAGCGCTTCGAAGGCTTTTTGATAAATGGTGTTGATTTTATCGCTCAACCCCGCTTTGGCCAGACGTGTGGGTGTCGCAGGATAGGTATTTAAGGTATGTGTTTTCGCGCCGGCACGGATAAAATCTTTGTGCACGTCTTTGACAATATTGGCATGTTTTAACATCACCGCGACCGACCAAAGCTTAGAGCTCACATCGGGGCCACGTTGATAAATTTCTTGCCCTAGGCCACCATCGAGTAGTGCAATCGACGTCATGGTAACTTCAGCCTCCTTCGGCCATCTTTCCTTAGTTTGACTTGAGATTACCATGCGCTCGTCGATTTAACACCCCGTTGTTACGCCACCTCTTCACTCCCTTCTATTGCGAGATGTTCAAGCTTATCGATCACCGTCATGCTGGCGTTTTCCATCTCTTTTAATGCGGTGACCATTTGATCGGGTTGCTGAGCATGAAACGCCGCCACCGCAGCCTTGGCATGGGTATGCACTTGCTCGTGAGGCCCGGAAATGGCTTTAAACGTTTGCAACTGACCAAAATATTGCTGCCCTTCACCATGGTTATACCACTGGCCGAGTCGGCATTGGGTGTGATCGGTGACATCGTCCGCCATCATGCTGTCTTCGCCCAATACCACGCGGTATATCGCAAATTTAAAGCTGATATGGTCAAGTTTTGCCAGTTCACAAAAGGCGCGCAGTGCAGAGGCTTTAATGGTGGTGCGGCTGTGCTGTGCTTGCTCACTTTGGATGGCCATGGCATCGGCAACCTGTTGGCCTTGTTCGCTGTATTGAATGGCTTCAGTGGCAAGGGTATCGGTGAGCGTGCACGCATGGCTGCTGCCCGCACGAATTTTTTCCACCAGCTGGGTAATATCTTGGGTGGCAGTGGACGTGCGCTCGGCAAGGTTGCGTACTTCATCGGCAACCACCGCAAACCCTCGGCCCTGTTCGCCGGCGCGTGCCGCTTCAATGGCTGCGTTTAACGCCAGCAGGTTGGTTTGATCGGCGACATCGCGAATTAAATTTACAATGCCACTCACCTCTTGAGCGTGTTGATCGAGCGAG
>NZ_MUFF01000005.1:0-131373 GCF_001996105.1 Salinivibrio sp. IB643 | reverse complement strand
CTACGTTTTAACGTTAGCAGAGAAGATAGCGTCGTCCTATCAAAATACGACGGATAATATTTGGGATCATGGAAAAGAAAATGGATAAATGACCGGTAAAGTACAAACTTCAGTGTTGAATCAAGCCACTAACATCATAGTGATCAAAGTCACATTTTTAGATATTGATTGGCGATGATACCGACGYTAAACCTATATAAAAAAACCTTCATATTTTTGACTCTTTTATTAATAAGCGTGCTTGGTTTGCCAACAGTCCTATTCATTGAGCGTTGCGAGGGTGAATGGTTATTTTAATGAGGGGATGGATCACTGAACGGTGATGTATCACCGTTCTTAATCGAGGGGGTGAAAGCGAAATGGCCAAGGCCTGGCGAGCGCTCAATCTAAATTCATGTATGCGGCTGGTACGCAACTGATGCGGCCGTTTGGAGAGAAGATGTTTGGGCTGCTGTTTTTTGTTGCGCGACGGGGACCTGGCTTTGCAGCCATTCTTCACGTAAGACGCCATAGCGCAGTGAATCGTAATATTCACCTTGATAGTAGCGGACAGCGCGTAAACGCCCTTCTTCGCGCATGCCTAGCGCTCTGGCGCACCGCATCATGCCAATATTCCCGGACCAGGTCGTTAGACCTATGCGATTCACCGCGTGGCGGGCAAACAGTTGGTCTAGCCATAGTGTCAGCGCTTGCCGCCCTGTTCCTTTTCCCCAACATGCGGGATCAAAGATGGTGATCCCTACTTCAAGCCATCGCGTGCGCTTGTCTTCCCAATAATAAGTAACGTAACCGACGGGCTTGTTATCAACGCAGATAACTTGAGCGGTATCTCCTGCAAGAAAACGCCGGAAAAGGCCAAACCGAAACGACCAATAGGATACCGGCTCAATAGGACTGTAAGGCGCGTCGTATTGCTTCCACGCACGGGAATGGTAGATATTATGCCAAAAATAGCGCGCTTCTTGACGCTGTGCTGCGCGAATACTCACCGCAGCGTGATGGGATAAGTCGACGTCCATGTAGGCTTATTGCTCTCCTGCTCCTTGTTACCATACGATCGGCGACGGCTCTGACACGTCAGAGCGACGCATGGTGGGGGTTACCCATAAAGGCATCCAGTTTAACTCAATTAACCACCACATTGGCTACCTCCGTCTCACTTTCTTTTTAAAAGTGTAGACGCTTATCAGCGTTGACGGACAGTTTGGCGCGTCGATTGCTGAGACAGCCCAACGCCCAATAGAACAAATCCTCCCCCGATAATATGATATGGCGTTAAGACTTCCCCTAGCCAGATGACGGCGATTATTGCCGTCATCACCGGTAATAGATTCATATACATTGCGGTGCGACTGGCCCCATTGAGCGCGATCGCCTGTAGCCAAATTGCCGGTGCAAGCACCGATGCGCCTAAGGCGGCAAATCCCACTAATGGGTAAGCTTCAGTCGCAATGTTTTGGCTGGGTGCCGCCAAAAGCACGGGGATCAGCATGATTACCGCGAATAAGGCCTGCACATAAACGGAGACCCAATTAGAAATCGCCATCGACCATCGTTTCAATAACACACAATACAGTGCATACGACGAAGCACAAATTAACATGAGTCCATCGCCAATGGTTGCCCCACTGGTCAACAACGTTAGCGGTTTTCCCATTGTCAGCATATAAATCAGCCCAGAGATAGATAACCCTGCACCGACAATGGCTCGCACTGTAAGTGGCTGAGACAGTAGTTGAATGCTCATAAAGAGACTGAGCATTGGGACCAAAGACATGATCAATGCCATATTCGTCGCTGTGGTGGTTTGCGCAGCAAAATAGGCGACAGACTGGTTTGTGACCATGCCAAGTAAGGCGAGTAAGGCAAGCCGCGGCGCGTAGGTTATCACCGCACGCCGCTGACGCCATAGGGTAGGTAGGCAAAAGGGAGTAAGCACCAAGATGGCAAAGAACCAACGGTAAAAGGCCATCGCACCAGGTGCAATGACCGCCACTGACATTTTGTTTACGATGGTATTCACCGACCAAATAAAAACCGCGGCAAATGGCAACAGAACCGGCATAACTGCCTCATTGAAACGCGAATCGCGTGTAATTAAAACAGGCAGTTTACAGTGTAAATAGAAGAATGAAACCAAGTCGATAGAAACAGTTAGGGTGGGACTATGATAGGCGACCATGTCGAACGGGTTGTGCAAGCAATACAAGGTACAACTACGCGAAAAAACAATCGGAAAAAAAGCGGGCAAGGGCCCGCTCGGCAAGCATTTAGCCAAACGATGTCATAAAGACATCAAATAGGACAAAGGTATCTATCGGGATCTATATTAACGCCAATCCGTGAATGCATGTCAGTTATGCGTCAAGCCTGTACAAAATAACGGAGTTGTTAGCCACTCATTGCAATGTCATCTAACGCTCTAAGCACTTGCCCATCCAGGTGGCCGTCAAACACGCGTTGACACACTTTACGGCGCACCGCTAACCCTGAGATTAATTTCTCAATAGATAGGTGACGTTCCTGCTGTTGCTGATTAAAAAATTCAATCGTACGGCTGAGTGTTTCATAAGGCACCACTTGATCACCAACGCGTAACCAATCAAGCTTTTCTAGATAACCTTGACACTCTTCAGTGATCACTGAAGACGGATGCCCTGTCATTGCTGAGAGCGCGGTGATACTGCGTTGTAATGCCTCTTCTGAGGTATATTTAGAGAGAACGATGGTCAGCTCGTCAGCATTGATCTCAACCAGATGCTTGCGTTGCTTAACACGGCGCCCCAAACGGCCGCTGGTTTTCTCTTTGCGTTGGATAGGTTCAAACTCGCCATCGATGATCCCGGACAGTTGATCAAGGTCTTGGCTGGGTAAGATCTCGTTGCGCAATGGGTTTGGCATGGTTGGCGCTAGCGAGCGTTTACCCTCGTTATACATTTTAGCGCGGGAGTAACGGATCACTTCATCGACATTACATTTAATATCCATCCGGTAATCCGGATATTTTTTTTCATCGTCTTCGCGTGTCAGCGTTAGGTGATATCCCCAGAGGTTTACCGCAAAAATCGATTCAGTGACTTTGCCTTCTGCCAGTTTTCGAAGCTCTCTAATCAAATCACTCGAAAAACGTCGCCATTCAATGTTACGCGCCATTTTTTGGTTTAACTCGCTCAGTAGCATCGAATCTTCCAAACGACGCGACATACGGCTTCTGAAGAGCGAATAGAGCTGGAATACCAGTGTATGCTGACGCAAAATTTCAGGCGGGAACAAGAAGAAGTAATCACGCGTCATCAATTCTTCAAAAAACGACGGCTCCCACACCAGGATATACAGATTGGGTTTAATTTTAACTTCCCCATCTTCACCTTCTTTTGGTGCTTCCTCTGATGCGGTAATGGTCCGAGCTAAAAAGCGGAAGCGATCACTTTTAAACCCTTCAGGCATGTTTTCACTCAGCCAACGGCCGGTCAATTCGTGGAGTTGAAAATCCGTAAACTCGATTCTATCGATGCTTTCTCGGATTGCATCACGTGCCGGTCCACTGTCTTTTTTACCCCGTAGTTGCAAAATATCAGTGATGTAAATGGGGGTTTTATTGCCAATCGATTGGGTTTGTAGCTCGTAATTCGGTAAGTGGTGATCATGGTATTGCACGGTTAACGTAAATAATGCGAATAACGTCATCAGATCATCCACCGTCATGATCGACTTGGCTGATCGTGTCTCAATAATGGCTTTGGTCCCGCTGATCGCAACCATTGATTTTTGATAGGCTTTTTTTGTCCGTGGCGGCGCCAAAGCTTGATCAATGATCCCCGCCCAGCTTGTTGGAGAAACCAAAATCTGATCTTTTTCGCCAGGCATCATTGGGGGCGTTCCCAGTCCGTGCTCGCTCAGAAGTTGGCGGTTTACTTGCGTTTGTGCCAGCGCTTTAGAGCGTTTTTGTTTGACTTCATCTCGGCTTTTTTCTGTCATCAATCCCGCACTGCCAAGTGATGAAATGAGACGGCTTGGATTGACAAAGCGGTGGAGCATCGTTTTACCTGCCAGCCCTTCTTCAAAACGAACCGGCTGCTGAAGAAAAAGGCCTAATTGCACCGCCGCACGTAATCGTTGCTGAATGGCAGCACGTGTTAGTTGACCGTCGGTGGCGTCAACAAGCTCTGTGGTAGAGACATAGCCATCTTGAGATGAAAACCCGCGCACTGAAATCAAATTGAGCAGTTCTAAGATGCTTTTGGTCACCCCTTTAAAATGCTCATATTGCGCAAGCCAGTCGACCAGTTGTCCATGCACTTCGAAGAGATGCCCGTCTTTGTGGGAACGAGGTGCTTTTATTAATATTTTTTCCGGTTTACTGGCACTCATGTCAGTTAAGATCCTTCATAGCAGGCGTACTCAAAGCGCATTATTCTTTAATGTTGAGGTGACGAAAGCCGTAAATCGATCACACTTCCAGGGAAATCCTAATAAAAATAGACCCAAAAAGAAAGATCTTTTTTATTGCATCTTTTAACTGATCTTTATGATTATTCTGATCTAATTTGATGATCTGATCTTATGATCCGGGCGATGAAAAATCTATAGGTAACTGATTTATATGGATTATGAAATAACCCTTCTCGAAAGCATGATCAACAAAGCATTGGAGGCATGATCAACATACTTCACCAACGATGATCAAGTAAGGCCTGAACCAATGATCATCAGCGTATCGCATCAATGATCAAACAATTACTGCATCAATGATCAAGTGTATTCCACACGTTATCCACAACCTCGGAACGCTTTTATTTGTTTGGATGATGTTATCAGAGCCAAACAGCCGTGTTTTCATCATGGAACAATGATCAAGTGATGCGAATTTTGCTCAATCAGACGGAATGCTGCCTATGTTGTGAGCAATGTGGCGAGAAAGTCGTGTCTCGCCTGCTCAAGTTGAAATGACATTAACAGTATAATCGCCATCAGTCAGCATGTGTCCGGATGCGGAACAATGATCATGTATGATGATCTTGTTGTTCAAGAGTCAGCTTATTTCTCATCAGTCGTACGATCGGCGAAGAAAATCGCGACGGATCGTCCTGGATCCCTTGGTACACCTGACATTGTCCGTAAATTAGCGGTTTGGATATATCGTTCCGATTAAGATACTGGCACTATTCAATCAGAAATATAACTTGATCATCGTTCCCAGGCTTATTGAGACATTGCGGTTGAATTTGCTGGTGATTTCATCGCAATACGTACTTGATCATGCTTCCTATCTACTCATGTTATCAACGAAAGCATGATCAAGGCTATTGAATCCATCGCTTTATTTTCCTTGATCATGCTTTCGGGAAATAGGATCAAATGGCATTAATATTCATCGCATATCGCCAAAATGTGTAATAGAGGGTCGATCCTACTGATGATATCGATAAAAAATGGTCAGTTTAATGTTGAAATATCGACAACCGTAAATTAGCCAACCAAATACAAGCTTCCGTATTTATTCGCCATTTACATTGTAAATAAGTGACACTGTGACATTTTAAATCTTACTATGATTGGCTCTGATAATATTGGTTGAATTTGACATCAATGGTGATGATATTCAGCCCCACCCTATAATTACAATTGTGAGTAGGATCTGTATTTTATTGGCATCTGTTCACCTTTTTATTGTCTTTGGTGGATTATGCTGTACAATCGACGATTATTTCTCGTGATGGCGAAAAAGAATATGGATAGGGAAAAGACGATTGAAAACCTCCGCAATATCGCGGCGCAGACAAAGCAAGTGCAGTCTGATCGTGTGGAGATTGTCATGGAAGAGCGACATGATCAGCTCTTTCCGCCCATGTCGAAAGCGTTAATGGAAACACGTTCAGGGCTTACGCGGCGCAAGCTTGATGAAGCGATCTCTCGCATGGAGCAAGACGGGCATCAATTTACCAAAAATAATGCCAATCATTACTCCATTACCCTGGATGAAGCGCATCAAATTATGGACGCCGCGAATGTTCCGACGTTTCATGAACGTAAAGGCAAGACGCACAAACCTTGGGTTGTGAACATTCAAAACCAAAAAGGGGGCACCGGCAAGTCTATGAGTGCGGTGCACTTAGCGGCTTGTATGGCGCTGAATCTTGAGAAACGTTATCGCATTTGCTTGATTGACTTAGATCCGCAAGGCTCGTTGCGTTTATTCCTTAACCCACAAATCAGTTTGACGGAACAAGAAGGGATTTATTCTGCCGTTGATGTGATGTTGGACAATACGCCCCAGGCTGCTGACAAAGATTTCATGATGCGTAATGTCTTGCTGCCGACACAATATCCTAATTTGAAAACCATGGCTGCCTTTCCTGAAGACGCCATGTTTAATGCGGAGGCATGGCAAGCGTTAGCAACCAGCCAGTCGCTGAATGTGGTGGAGTTATTGCAAGAGAAGGTGATTGATCCAATCAGTGATGAGTTCGACATCATTATGATTGATACGGGACCTCATATCGATCCACTGGTTTGGAATGCGATGTATGCGTCTAACTCTTTAGTGATCCCCTGCGCCGCGAAGCGACTGGATTGGGCATCGACGGTGAACTTTTTCCAACATCTTCCCCAAGTGTATGAGATGTTTCCGGAAGACTGGCACGGATTAGAATTTGTGCGTTTAATGCCAACCATGTTTGAAGATGATAATAAAAAACAGATTTCTGTCTTAACTGAAATGAATTATCTTTTAGGTGAACAGGTCATGATGGCGACGATTCCTCGAAGTCGCGCTTTTGAGACCTGTGCCGATACCTATAGCACGGTATTTGATTTGACGTCACAAGATTTTGAGGGCGGTAAAAAAACGTTATCAACGGCGCAAGATGCGGTGCATCGAGTTGGACTCGAACTCGAACGTGTGCTGCATAGCTACTGGTCTCAGCTCAATCAGGAGTAAAAAAGAAAAATGGCAATTAAAACCTCTGATTTAAATGCGCGCTTGTTTGCAAAGGCGGATAAACGCCGAGCAACAACATCACAAGAAGCGCAGAGCGCGGCGAGCGAGAGAGCGGCAGTGATCGAGTTAGCTGTGGCGGGTGAGCGTACCGTCGAGTTTGAACTTGTTAAAGTCCCAGCGTTAACGATCCGAGATAAAACAACAGTATTTGATAAAAATGCGCGTGAGCAGTCGTTTCTTAACGAATTGGCATTATCAGATATTCTGACCACCTTAAAAGAGCACGGACAACAATACCCGGCTGTTGGGCGGTGGCTTGATGACGGTCGTATCGAGGTCCTCGATGGCAGCCGGCGCCGTATGTCTTGTATTATTGCAGAGCAGGACTTTCTGGTATACGTCGCAAAAGGGATCAGCACGCGTCATGCTAAGTTTTTGTCGGATGTCGCGAATGCGCACAAACCTTTATCCTTGTATGAACGCGGTAAAGAAATGCAAGCCATGTTAGACAGCGGTGACGTCAGTGATCAAAAGGCACTGGCGAGCGCATGTCAGTGTAGTGAAGCATTAGTCAGTGGTGCATTAAAGGCAGCTGCCCTGCCCTTGCCACTTTTGCAAGCTTACCCCAGTGTCTCTGAATTGGGGCGCCCGACTATCGTCAAACTCCACCGTCTGTATTTTAGCCTTGATAGCCAATCGCAAGCGCAGTTGGTGGCTATGCTAGGTGAGACACCGTTATGGCAACAAGTTGATGCCCAAGGCGTGACACGCATTACGCGCGAAGTGACCCAGCGAATTGAGCAATATAAAGATGAGCTTGTGGCGCCGCAGCCGAGTGAAAAAGAACAAGCTCAGACCTTGTTAGAAGGACGCGCGTCTTATCGTCGTAAAGGCAATAATTTGAGTATCAATTTGAAAAAAGTGAGTGATCAAGATGCTGAGCAGATCTTGGCGCTGATAAAGGAACACTTTAACGGTTAACGCGTTCAAATCGAATAAAAAACGGCACGCCTTTGCGTGTCGTTTTTTTTTGCATGGTATCATCCTCTTTATCTGCTAAATCGACAAAACGGAACGCGTCCTATGGGGACATCAACGACCTCATCAACTCTGCAACAGTTTTTTGCAGATTTAATTCATTCCGCCACATTGCGTGCTCATCGACAATTGGTGTGTATCGATTATCCTCTTAATTTTATCGTGGCAGCCTTTGACGAGGCCGCTACCCCGCTGGTTATCGGTCATGCCGATGAAGGATTAAGTTGGCGTCAAGCGCGTCAAAAGCTGGGACAAGAGTGCGGGCATATCGTGGTTGAGGTGGGCGCCGATTTTAATGCCGAAGCGTTTTGCGCTATTGCAGGCTGCTGTCGGGCGGGATCATTAATTCTTTTACGACTAGCGGCGCCAAAGGAGGCATTGCCGCCTTCTGTGCAGCGTTTAGTCAGACAGCTAGAGCTAAATGAATCGGTCGCCTTCTTTCTACGTCATCAGGTGCGTAGGCCCGCGGAGGTGTTACCTTTGCCTGGCCAACATGAGGTGAGACAAGAGAATGCGATTGAGGCGGTCAAGAAAGTGGCCACGGGTCACCGGCGTCGTCCCTTGTTGTTGACGGCCGATCGTGGTCGTGGAAAATCGGCAGCGTTGGGAATCGCGGTGGCACAGTTAGTCATGAACAAACCACGAAAAATTTTGGTCAGCGCACCGACGCCCGCGCATGCCGCAACCTTATTTAGTCATATTAAGTCAAGTTTGGGTATAGAGACCCAAGGTCAGGTAATTGATTATCAAGGTAGCGATATCCGCTATATTGCCCCCGATACCTTGTTACAAGAAACGCCGTTGGCGGACCTTCTTTTGATTGATGAAGCGGCGGCAATCCCATTGCCGATGTTGAGCCAATGCTTACATCAATATAGTCGCGTGGCCATTGCAACCACAGAGCATGGTTATGAAGGAACCGGACGTGCGTTTACGATAAGGCTGAAACAATTACTGGATGCAGAGCAACCACAATGGCGACCATTGAGATTAACTGCACCAATGCGATGGGCGGATAACGATCCGGTTGAACGTGCGCTAAATGCATTATTCTTGCTCGATGTCGATCCGCCTGAGTTACTGATCAGTGACGACCAAAGCCAACCCGTTAAGTTGGATAGTATCGTCGTTCAGTGTTTATCTCCCGCACAGCTATTGAGTGATGAGGCCTTACTGCGTTCATTATTTGCGTTGTTGCTGGCTGCGCATTATCAAACGTCGCCGAATGATTTAGCACGTTTACTTGATGACGATTCAATCATTGTTTGGGTGGGAAGCGTCGCGGGCGAGTTGATCTCTGCGTGTGTGATCAATGAGGAATGCCGTCTTAGTGCCGACTTGAGCCGGGCGGTGGTTGCGGGGCAACGTCGCCTTAAAGGCCATCTTCTCAGCCAGTCGCTCGCTGCCCATCTCGGCGATCCAGCGATTTTGCACCAGAGCCTTTGGCGAGTTGAACGAATCGCGGTAGCCGAATCTTACCGATCTCAAGGGTTAGGTCAGCAGCTTATTACTGCTGTGGCTCAGGAGGCAAGCAAGCTTGAGATGTCGTGTCTCGGGGTGAGTTTTGGTGCGACGGCTCGTCTTAGTCGGTTCTGGTTGAAGCAGGGGTTTGAACCAATAAAACTTGGCTTGAAGCGCGATCAAGCCAGTGGTTGTTATTCTTTACAAATGGTAAAGCCAATCAAACGGCTAGCGTGGTTGCAGGACGGTGTCGCCTTGTTTCGTCATAGCTTACCAATTCAATGGATGACAACTCATCAGGCCATGGAGGTTGATATTGTTGGCGCTATGATGTGCTTCTTATCTGATAAGCCACTAGCAGGCTGTATAGACCAACAGATTAAAGGATTTATTGCCGGGGGCGTTGGTGTTGAGGCGTCATTGGCAAGCCTACAAATGTGGTTACGTCACCACGTTAAAGCCTTACCTTCGCTTCCAGACGATAATGCGCTCTATGTATTGATCAGTCGGATTATTCTTGGCCATTCGTGGTCTACGGTATGTGCGCGGTACCGACTGACGGGTAAAAAACAAGCCGAAGCGATGATCCGTGACTATGTTACGCGCCATGACGTCAGTGAGTGATTCAGGCCGTTTTGATAGAGCTATTGGTTCAATTTACAGTGTAAAGATAAGGAAGCGTCAAACGTATCAATTTACACTGTAAATTCACATAAGGCTGTAAATAGAAACATACCTGTTAATGCCAACATAGCTTTCACTACACATACCACGCTCCATGTGAATACAGCGCTCAATGCAAACATAGTAGCCAATGAAACGAGGCTCGGCTGAGATTTACAGTGTAAATCCTCCATCATAGAAACTGAGATACTTACTAAGTAGTGATCAAATAAATCCTATCGTGCTCACGTTTTTACTAGAGATCCTGCTTCCAAGATGACTAAACCTGTATAATTTATTACCAATGAGATAATTACCTTCAGCAATGTACGACGTAGGCTAACCTAATCGTTGTTAAGGTTGTGGTGAGGCGTGGCGTTTTGTTCTATGACGAGACGAAAGCAATGTCATACGGTTGGAGCATCATATCGATAAAGCCGTAAGGCGTTATTGGCAGGGAGCGACATGCTAGACGATATCCTCCGAGTTTCTCAGGATGGGCAACGTGTGTATTTATCGGCCGGTAATACTCAGCACACGAGTGAACAACCGATAGAGAAAAAACAAATTAAGGATTGGTTGGTGCATCACCAGGCCGACGCCTTCTTTTGTTTCGACGATACGATAGAGTCGGCTTTAACCAAGCTGAATACGTCCAACGATAATAGCGAGTCAGAAGACTTTATTATCGCCGAGCGACGCGATGCCACAATAGAAGCCCGTATCGCAGATGATAAGATGACGGCCTATCTTATCGTTAATGGTGCGTGTGGTGGGCGAGGTCTTAAAGGTGATGATATTCTGTCGACACTGCGTGAAGCAAATATTGTTCGTGGTATCAAAAAACCAACCTTACAAAAACTGTTGTCTGCTTCTGGACGATTAAAACCCGGTGAATATATGGATGTGCCCGTAGCCTTTGGCCGACAGCCAGTGGCAGGAGAAGATGCGCACATTGTCTACTTAATAGAAGACCCCGCCGATCGCGTCCGTCGTCCAAGAGAGCGAGAAGATGGCACGGTAGACATGCGCGACCTCGGTGAAATGGTCATGGTGAAGCAAGGTCAACCTCTCGCAAAACTCGTGCCCGAAACGGCAGGCTATGAAGGCTTTACCGTAACCGGCTCCGTGCTCTCAACGTCATCAGGTAAACCGATGACATTAGCGGCCCACGAGGGCAGCGCATTCAGTAATAAAGATCCTAATATTCTTATTGCGACCCTGGCAGGTATCCCGCGTTTGCAAAATGACGGCGTTGCAGTTGACGATGCGCTGAGTTTAGATGTTGTCGATGTAGGCACCGGTCATGTCAATTTTGAAGGCAGCGTCGTCATCAAAGGCGATGTTGAAGTCGGCATGAAAGTGATAGCGTCGGGGACGGTGACAGTCGGCGGTGTGGTTGAGTCTGCCACGATTAGCGCGGGGGCTGATATTATTGTTCAAAACGGTATTATTGGTCGACAAGTTGCTGCGGACTCAGACATCAACTGCATCTTAGTGGCTGATGGCAACATAGTGGCGAAATTTGCCCAATACGCGACTTTGTGCGCAAACAAAAACGTCGAGCTGACCTTGCATGCGATGCATTGTAATACGCAAGTGGGGCAGTCGCTTACGATAAGTGACACCACTAAGCGCAAAGGTACACTTGCAGGTGGGAAACATGAAGTCGGTGAAAAGCTTCAGGCGGTCATTGTGGGGGCCAGTGCGGGGGCACATACCTATATCCATTGTTTTCCGAGGTTACCTCTTCTCAAGCGGCAAATGGTTGAACTGAATAAAGATTGGGAAGATAAAACGGCGCAACTCGATAAAGTAAAAGCGGCGGAAGCGAAGCTAGAAGCGTTACCACCCGCCAAACGTGATGCGGCGATGGTCGAGCGCATTACCTCAACAAGAGATAACTTATTTGAAGCACTTGATGAAATTGAGAAGGCGATAGAGGAAACAGATACCACCATAGAAGCGTCTTATCGTGCAGCCAGTATCACCGCCACTAAATCACTGCTAAATCGTGTACACTGCACCATTGGAGAAGAAAAACACAGTATAAACTCTGAGCATGGCCCTTCGGTTTTGTTTTATGATAATGCAGCGATAGAGCTGAAACCCTACCAGCAAAATAGCTAGCGTTGATTCACAGTGTAAACGTAATTTACAGTGTAAACCCAACGACGGTGTAACCCCAATTTACAGTGTAAATGTTTTATCTTCGGCGACGTATCGTTGCACAAAAAAATCGCGTTACTGAGGTAACGCGATTTTTGATTTGAACGCTTCGCAAGCGTCTAACCATTTAGTTCTCTTTGTCCGTATTACTGAAGATATACCCTTGGAAGCCATTAACGAACAGTTCAGAAAGATGAGCGAGC
Organism: Salinivibrio sp. IB643; assembly: GCF_001996105.1. NCBI lineage: Bacteria > Pseudomonadati > Pseudomonadota > Gammaproteobacteria > Vibrionales > Vibrionaceae > Salinivibrio > Salinivibrio sp. IB643. The sequence continues at coordinate 118,899 of NZ_MUFF01000005.1, read as the reverse complement.
TGCGCTTCTGTCTCAACCCGTGTGGCAATGGTCGTGATATTTAGATTGTGCGCTGTACGACAAATGGAGGCCAGGACATTGTCTTGCGCATCGTCCTCAATATGGCTTGTATACGCGAAATCAATTTTAACGTAATCGGGCTTAAAGCGTTGCAGATAATCAAGCGATTGAAAATTACGGCCGTAATTATCGACCCCGAATTGGAAGCCGGCTTGGCGAATTTGATCCGTGAGCAGACCTGTATGATCGGCATAGCGAACAAATGCTCCCTCTGGAATTTCAAAAAGTAGTTGGCCGGCAAGTCTACGGTGTTGACCCAAGATTGTCCCCAACCAGCGAATAAAGGATGCGTTGGTTATACTACTCAAGGTCAAGTTCACGGCGAGAGGGCCAACACTTGGATCTTGATCTAGTGCTTTAAGCACATGTGACACGACGTGTTTATCTAGAATCTCGCCCATTTGAAGCTGTTCTACCGCCCCTAAGAAATGACCGGCGCCATAATAGTTGCCCTCTTTTTCAATCGCTGAGAACACTTCCTGATGGAGACGGTTGGACTGACTGTCGGTGGCTGACTGATATTTGAACACAAAGAGTTCTTTCGCGACGGCCTCATGAAGCAGTGTTTTCCATTGCTGTTTGCCCATCGCCGCATCACCAATAGAATGGTCGATTAAGGTCAAAGGGTGCTCAGGCGTATTTCGTGCCTGTGAGAGTGCGTTGTCAGCTTGTGACAGCAATACACTGGCCTTTTGGTTGCCGCCGCCATTGACCGCTAACCCGACAGCAACCTTGGGTTGTATCAGCTCTGATGAATCCGCTTGCATGTCGACGACTATGGCAATGACGCGTTCGCCTAATACAAGCAAATCCTCAGAATCGGTGTTGGGTGCCAATACGACAAACTCGTCTTTGCTCAACCTTGCCGCTGTCATGTTATCGTCGCTGATAATGGTGGTTGTTAAGTGGTTGGCGAACTGCTCTACGACAAGATCGCCGGCTTCAAACCCCTGGTTTTCATAGGCGTCGCTGATAAGGTCTACTTTGATGAGCGCCATTCCACCAATACCAGACTCTGTTAACCAAGAATTAAGTTGAGCGACATAAAAACTACGGTTTCCAAGGCCTGATACTGGGTCACGATAAGCGGCTTTTCGCAGGCGATCTGCTTCGTTTGCTTGTTGTTCAAAGTAACGCTTAAGTTGGTCTGTCATGACATTGATCGCATTAACGACCGTTTTGAGATCGGTCGTAGGTGGTAAAGGAATGGGATCGCCAAATTTGTTTTTCGCAATCTCGTCTGCTTTTGCGGTAATACGAGCAAGCGGTCTTAGGGAGCGTTGCAGTTGCCAGCCGATAATTAATGAAGCAATAACAAAGATGATTGCCATGATTGTGCCGAGTTGAACAAAGGACTTCCATAGTTGTTGATAGGCGTAGCCAGGATGGGCAACGATTTCTACTTCAGCAAGTTGCATCCAGCCGCTGGTGATGGTTTGCTTTTCAGTGATGACGGGGAAAATATCTAGATTGATAAACCACTGCGGCACACCTTGGATTTGGACGGGATATTCTCGCGTAATCTCACTGTTATCAGACAACAAGGTAAGATTAACTTCGCGATAGAATCCTCCATCAAAAAAAGCGTTTATTACTGATTCGGCTGCCACCTTATCATCCGATTCAAGGTAGGGTGCGAGCGCTAGCCCCATTGAGTTCACGGTATTGTTGACATCAGAGGTTTGTTGACTGAGTAAAAAATTCCGCGTGGTGTTGAGTTCTATACCGAAGACGCCCAGCACTATGCAGAAGAAAATCACCAGCATCCACGTAAATATTTGATTGAATAACGTCATCGGTGTTTACCTATCGTATTGTCTAATCGGTTTTTGCATTTCTAGCGACTCGACACGAGTGCGCAAATCATTCCAAAGGCCAAGCCTTGAGGCGTTGCCCGCTAGTTCACCTTGTCCACGCTCTTTCATTAACCATAATCGGCTACCATTAAAACTATAGATAGGTAACAGATCGCGGCGTAATGACGCGCGTTTAATCTTTGGGTCTAAGTTGTCTAATAGCACCGGCTCGGAAGAAGGGGTTGGGTAATAAGCGACGACCATATGGAATTGGTCAAGGCGGATGGCTTTGACGTAAACAAGCCGCAACTTTTTATCATCGATACCTAATTCTCGTAGCGAAAAATACTTAGCGATACTAAAATCTTCACAATCGCCAGCAGCAGCACCAAGAAATTCAAGCGGCGTTGCCCAATAGTCTTTTTGGCCCCACAAGTCGATATCATCCACAAAATACAGTTGGTTGAAAAAATCATTGACGCGGTCGAGCTTATCGAGCTCTGATAAATCTTGACTATTTTCGACCATATTCCGCCATGCGGTAACGCGTTTACCTGCACGTTCACCGTAAAAGTTAGCGACTTTATCGACCCAGCGTGCTTCCTTTGTCGTCAGTCCAACCGTCCCAAATGAGATAAACAGGATCAGGACAATGATGTGCCATCGCTTCATTACTGATTGTCTCTCTCTTCTAAGGACTTAGTGACATCGCTTGATGCGTCGTTATGTCCAAACATAGTTTAATTTGACCAAGGTCTACTCAGTTTGCCATACCTTAAACATGAGTCATAGCAGTGCAAGATGGCTTTCTAAAAACGCAACTTACTGATATCAAAATAATGTCAAAATACTGCGCCTTGACGGCCTTTTCCTCGTATCAGTGTGAGTACTTTCTAGTCTAGATGAGCGAGTCACTTTTCACCGTATTGCTAGGAATAGGGTGACTTTGGTTAAACCATAAAAAGTCGCCTGGTAGGCGCCATGTATAGCTGAAAATCAACTTGTTAATCAGCGTTTTCCTGCGCAAAATAGTGGAAAGTAAATGAATGGGAGATAGCAATGGATTTGTCCGATATTCGACGAGAATATACAAAAGGGGGATTGCGTCGCGACGATTTGCCGAGTACGCCAATGGATCTGTTTGAGCACTGGCTGCAGCAAGCGATTGATACTCAGGTGCCCGATCCGACCGCGATGACGATTGCGACTGTTGATGAGCATGGGCAGCCTTTTCAACGCATCGTGTTATTGAAAGATTTTAACCAAGATGGCTTTGTATTTTATACCAATCTAGGCAGTCGCAAAGCACAACACCTCAAGGAAAATAGCCAAATTAGTTTGCATTTTCCATGGCACTTTATCGAGCGGCAAGTCCACATTATGGGTGAAGCCGTGCCTTTGAGTAAAAAAGACATTTTTAAATATTTTACGTCTCGTCCAAAAGAGAGCCAAATTGCGGCGTGGGCGAGTAAGCAGAGTGAACGATTGTCTGCGCGATCGGCGCTAGAGGGAAAATTTTTAGAGCTGAAAAAGCAGTTTGAGAAAGGTGAAGTGCCGGTCCCCACTTTTTGGGGCGGTTATCGTGTGATACCTAAGAGCATTGAGTTTTGGCAAGGCGGTGCGCATCGTTTGCATGATCGATTCTTGTATCAACGGCAAAAAGATGAAAGCTGGGACATTGAGCGCTTAGCGCCGTAAACCTGCGGAAGAGGCCAATATAGCGATATATTGGCCTCTTTGTTTGTCGTTTTGTGTCATTAATCTCGAAGCACGACAGAGAGCTGTTGGGTTAACAGGCTTTCTGGTATTGCCGATCCAAATCCTTGCGCGAGTGCCCGTTCAAGTAGCGCCGCTTTGGAGTCAGCCTCGAACTTCTCGCGTAAGTGCGCAAAGTGGTTTTCGATGGTTTTGACGGAAACGGATAAGGTGTTTGCAATGATCTGCGGCTTTTTGCCGTGTAAATGAAGGAATAGGACTTCCTGCTCACGCGCAGTGAGATGGATATGTGATTGGTGATGATGATGATCCGTTTGCGCTTCTTCCGGGTGTGTCACCGCATGACATATCCAGTGACCCACTTCTAAAATAGCAGTATCACTCAGCTCTTGCCCACAAAACATCACACCGCACACTTCACCCTTGTCATTATACCAAGGCGTTTTTGTAAATAAGTGCGCGTACCAGCGGCCGTTCGCGTAAGGATGAATGTCAAGTACACGAAGACGCTTACCCGTTTCCATCACGTAATGATCCTGTGCCTGAAATTGACGCGCAAACCGTGTGGTAGGGCTAGGCATATCGTAGTCAGTTTTACCGATACAGTCTTGTGGCTGTTTGAGGCCGATGAGCCGGCAATATTCCATGTTGGCATAAACAAACACTGAATGCGTGTCTTTACAGCCCCAACAACCGGGGAGCTGCTCAAGCATAGACAAAGCTGGAGGTACTGGGGAGGGAGAGAGCGGGTGATTCATATAGCTTACCGACGCGTTATTATTGTTTTGAGAGTAACGATTCTGGGTCGATAGTGAAAAGTCGACAAGCTATTGGAGCATAAAAAAAAGCCGGCATAAAGCCGGCAAAGACAAGATTTCCCCGAAGGGAGTTATCCTGTACGACGTGTAGAAGAGGTTGTCTAGATAATTCACTCATACCATGAGGGTAGTTGATATAAGCTCCTTATCTGACTGCACCTAACAGTGTTAGGAACTGCAAACGCGTCTATCGGGACAAATTGCGTTTACAGACTTTACTATATCTAGAAGATTAGACGTTGGGTAGGGGGGCTTTGACCTATTGACACAGGATAAAGCAACTTAATATCAAGATTGTTTTGCTGTAAGATGGCAGAGCCGGTAATAGGCGGGTTAACTTTGGGTGGGTAAACGTAGTAAGCGTAAGTAAGAAACGTCCGATATAAAAAACGCCGCTTTTTTAGCGGCGTTTGTTTTATATGTGGGTGTATGCTTAATTTAGTGAGTTTTAATGTGTCTGATAACTCGAAAACCAAGGTAATTAGCACTGGTGTTCTCCCCCAATTCTAGACGCTCAGAGGCACGTGAACGCTGAGGAGAGAAGTTCCAAGCACCACCACGTGCAACCGGCGTATCACTGCCAACCCACTCCCAGACGTTACCCGCGGTGTCATAAACACCGAATGGATTAGGCGGAAAGCTTTTCACGGGGGAGGTACGATCGTTAGACCAGACTGTGCCGCTCCAACCGGTATTCGCATTTCCCACGCCAATGTCATTGCCCCACCAATAGTCACTTTCCGTGCCGCCGCGTGCCGCGATTTCCCATTCAACGTCGTTAGGAAGTGCATAATGTTGCCCAGTCTGCTGGCTAAGCCAATCAATATAGGCGTTGGCGTCGTCTTGGTTAACACACACAACGGGCGAATCAGCCGCTTGATCAAAGCCTGGCTGACGCCAATCTGATTCTAAGCTTTGACTGATTTCACCGTTTACCAGCGTATTACAGCCATTGCCTTGCTCTGCGGCAGTGACATACCCAGACGCAGTGACAAAGGCATCAAACTGCTCGACGGTGACAGGTGTGGCGCCTATCGCAAATGATTGCTGAATTGCCACTTTTTCGCGCGCATCAGGGCCTACTTTGTACTCACCGGCACCAATGACGACCATTTGCGGTGCTTCCAGGTTTTTTGCAACGGGATCAGTAAACTTTTTGCCTGGACTGGGCGGCTGATTTGGTTGCTCTCTAAGCTTGGCCCAAACCACTTGGTCTTTGCCTAGATAAATTTCTCGATCATAGGGAATAAAGCCGGGTTTGGTCACCGTCAGATCGTGATTACCAACCGGTAACATCAGCTCGACGGGTGTACTGCCATAAGTCACATCATTGATGGTTACGTTGTCATCATAACGGTTAGAGCGGACAGTCACGTTTACCCAACGTTTTGCCTGCTGCTTACGCTGTGCTTGTTTTTGTGCTTGTGTCTTCTCAACACAGTATCTGTCTTCCAAATCAAGCAAACGGCATGAGGCTGTCTTATCCGGACGACTCACCAGCTCTGCTTTTATCCGAGTAGTATAATCAGTGCCGCCGGTAAAGCCCGCGTCCATGATCTCGCTGTTGGTCACGTGAATATTGAACGCCACGTTATCAATATTTTGTTTCACAGCGTCTGATTCGGTAACAAAGTTGGTTACCTGACCACGGAACTCTCGAATGGCTTTCTGCATGGTCAAGGTCTTGCCTTGATTTGCACAGGAAGACAATGTCATGTTTGGCGAACAAGTCAGGCTATGGACAACCTCAATGGTGTCTTTCTGCGTTAGCTCTTTGCGCAGACGCTCTGCACGGGCTTCGCGCATCGCTTCATGCAAGTTTTCTAACGTCGTTGCCAGCAATGCTTGCTCACGCTCGAGTTTTGCCAGATGTTTTTTCTGCTCAATAATCGCGGTTTCGTTGGCAGCCTGTTCGCGCTGCTGATCATTCACCTTCTGCCATGTTTGTTGGTAGGCCTGCTGATACGGGCTAATATCTGTGCTCGGATCGGCAATTAAATCCTGAAATTTTGCATCGAGCTCTGCTTTTGCATTGCTGCGTTTGCGCTTCAGGTTGCTCAGCTCATCTTCTAACGTCGCACGCTTAACCAGAAGGTCATCCAACTTCGCCTGCTGCAGAGCCAGTTCATCGTTTCGAGACGCCAGTGAATCTTCTTTATCACGGAGTTTCTCTACCAACTCACTGACCGGATCGAGATTATCAGCGGAAGACGCGTTTTCAGCGAACGCCAACTCGGTTAGCAGTAGGGGAGGGAGCGCTAAGCATAACGCTTTTAAATATTTCGTTGTCATAGTTCCCTTGCTTACGCATGTCGCAATAATAATACCTATGTCCAAAAAGTAGACTATCACGGAAACCCGTGTTGCCACGCAAACCGTGTTAATTATTTGACGGCAGTCAGCATTCTGCGACGTGATCGGTGCAACTGTGCTCATGGTTTTAGGTTTATGGAAGATTACCTTAAGCGGTCCCATGCTTCAAATAAGATTGCATGATGACGGATTAAATCGGAAGAATGATCAAGGGTTTGATCGCCCGCGATCGCACCGAAACGATGATCAAGAGAGGTTTACCCTCATCGAACCTTGACTAACGCATTGATATTAAGTTGTTTAGTTAGGTATTCATCGTATTTTTTCATCTTGTTAGTCTTGCCTTTTCGATGATCAATCGTAAAAACATGAGGGATCCTTCGCATTTTTAAGGTCAAAATGACATTCGCCGTAAAAAATGCGGTACTTGATCATAGTTCCGTAAAATTGCCATGATGGAAGCCACATCCTGTGTGATTGGTCGTTTTAGCTATTAGTTAGCCGAGAACAATAGTTAGCCGAGAACAATAGTTAGCTGAAAACAAGGGTTAGCTAAGAACAGAGAAGCATTCGCGAATGGGAAGAAAGCGTGCCAGAATAAAGAAGGATTAACAGACGATGGGCCAAAGATCGTGAATATAAGAGAGGAGCATCATGGCTGCATCACCGAAGGTTTCAGAAGTCATTGCCTTACCCAGACAGCCACGACACCATAGTCATGACTACAAACAAGTGGTCATTGGGCTGCAGGGGCAAACGGAGTTTGATGTTGGTGGACGAGGAAGTCTTATTGGTCCAGGACAGGGCTGTTTGGTCGCGGAATCTCAAGAACATGCTTTTACTGGGGTGGGACGAAACGAAATTTTAGTGATTAACCTTCCTTCGCAAGAATGGTCAGAGCAAGCATTAATGCATGAAAATATTGCGCGCTTATTTGCTCGTGAGCCTTATTTTCAATTGGATACTCATGCACAAATACTGGTCAAGGCGTTATCGGCAGAGATGGTTGCCAATCCCTCCGATCCTTTGCTCAGTCGTGCCTGTGCCGATACGTTAATGTGTGTGTTGCACCGTCACTTCCGGGATCATGTCTCTCCTCGTCGCGATGGCCATCGATTAAATATGGATATTATCGATCGCTATATTCATCAGCATATCAGCCGTAAGATCACAGTTGCACAATTAGCGGGCAGTGTTTTCTTGGCAGAAAGCCAGTTTCATCAATTATTTAAACAACAAGTCGGGACCACTCCGCATCAATATGTACTGGATAAACGCTTTGCATTGGCAAAGCAGCTTATTAAAGACAGTGATCTGACCATGGCTCAAATTGCAGACAGTTGTGGTTTTTCTAGTCAAAGTGGATTTACTAATGCGTTTTCACGCTATTTTGGTTTGTCGCCCGCCAGGTTTAAATGCACACCTTAAGCCAAAGCATATCGCAATTTACCCAGCATTACGTTGCATCACATCGACTCAGCTGACGATCATTTGTTACGCCTCTATAGCGATCGGCGGCTTTATTTGTTAATCATCGGAGGATTTTGCAATAATACCGGTGATTTTTGTAAGACCTTACTGATAGACCACGCATAGAATCGATTGCAGAGTAACAATGACGTAACATTTTTCCTGCCCGAGTTTGGGAGGACGTGAGTGAGGATACCGCTATGTTTAACGCCATCGATGCTATGCAGCCCTCGTTTATCGAGCGCCCATTAGCGAAGATTTGGTCTGAAATCTCTCCGCTTTATTGTGTTGACGAAAGTGAGTGGCTGAAAGAACTCATTCCGCTTGCGCAAGCCTCAGAAAATGAGCGAGAGCAAACACGTCGTCAAGCGACTCAGTTAATTGAGCGGGTACGTGCTGATAAAAAAGCCGTACAAATGATTGATGCGCTGTTGTTGGAATACAGTTTAGACACACGGGAAGGCATTTTGTTGATGTGTCTTGCCGAAGCTCTGATGCGAGTCCCCGACGCGCATACTGCTGATGCGCTTATTCGTGACAAACTCAGTGTTGCTGACTGGAAAGCACATTTGCGTCACTCTGATTCCTTATTTGTCAACGCTTCCACCTGGGGGTTAATGCTAACAGGTAAAGTGGTGACCTTAGATGAAAGCACCGAAGGCAAACCGGCGTCAGTGATCAATCGCCTTGTGAATAAAATGTCAGAGCCTGTGATTCGTCAAGCGATGCATCAAGCGATGAAAATCATGGGTCATCAGTTTGTGCTTGGGCGCGACATTGATGAGGCGCAGAAAAACGGCGAAGGCCCGCGCACGAATGGCTTTACGTACTCGTTCGACATGCTCGGTGAAGCGGCATTAACCCAAGATGATGCCAAAGCCTATCTAAACGATTACTTACAGGCGATTGAGTCCGTCGGCGAGGCGAAAGCCAGTTATCAAGGACCGTCACCATCCGTCTCAATCAAGTTGTCTGCCTTGCATCCACGTTATGAAGCGGCAAATCAAGATCGCATGATGACAGAAATGTTTGAGACGGTTCTGGTTTTGCTAAAACGTGCGCGTGAAAAAGATGTTGCGATCACCATTGATGCGGAAGAAGCGGATAGGTTGGAGCTTTCGCTTGCGCTGTTTGAAAAGCTATATCGCGACCCTGTGGTGAAAGGTTGGGGTAAGTTTGGTTTAGTGGTGCAAGCGTACTCTAAACGCGCGCTACCTGTGATCACTTGGTTAGCGGCTTTAGCAAAAGAACAAGGTGATGTGATCCCAATGCGGTTAGTAAAAGGCGCTTATTGGGACAGTGAAATTAAACTGTGTCAGCAAACTGGGCATCACGGTTATCCGGTATTTACCCGCAAAGAAGGGACAGACGTTTCTTACCTCGCCTGTGCACGCTTCCTACTTAGCGAGCATATACGCGGTCTGATTTATCCGCAATTTGCCAGCCATAATGCCCACACGATTGCGGCGATTGCGTCTATGGCGACACATAATGACTTTGAGTTCCAGCGCCTACATGGCATGGGCGATGCGCTTTACAATCACGCCAAAGCCTTGTTCAACACCGAAGTGCGTATTTATGCGCCAGTCGGCAGCCATAAAGATTTGTTGCCTTATCTGGTTCGCCGTTTGTTAGAGAACGGTGCCAATAGTTCGTTTGTACATCGTTTGGTTGATGCACGTTGCCCGATTGACGATTTGATTGCCGATCCGGTTGATACTTTGTGTGCAAATCACACCTTGCACAACGATCGCATTCCTATGCCGCAAGATATTTTTGGGCCCGCCCGTAAAAACTCGCAAGGAATCGCAACGGATATCGAATCAGAATGGCAACCCTTCCAGGACAGTGTTGTCCCCTTCATGGGTGAGTATCAATGGCAGGCTGGCCCCATTGTTAACGGTCAGCGCCTGAAAGGCGATACGCACGAGATAACCGCGCCCTATGATCGCAATGAGTCCGTAGGTCACGTTGATTGGGCAACGGCTGAACAGGTGAATAACGCCCTCGATATTGCGGCACAGGCTTATCCGACATGGCGAGATACCGAGGTTAGCCAGCGTGGTAAGTACTTACTTGACCTTGCTGATAAACTAGAAGCAAATCTGGGTGAGCTGGTGGCGATCTGTCATCGTGAGGCAGGTAAAACTATCCACGATAGCATTGATGAAGTCCGAGAGGCCGTCGATTTTTTACGTTATTACCCCGAGCAGGCTAAAGCGTTGCAAACGGAGCCACTGGCCTATCAAGGCTTCGATGGACAAGCACAATCGGTGACCTATCAAGGACGCGGTGTCTTTACATGTATCAGCCCTTGGAACTTCCCATTAGCGATTTTCCTCGGCCAAGTTGGCGCGGCGCTTGTGGCCGGTAATACTGTCGTGGCCAAGCCGGCCGAACAGACATCTATTATTGCTTATCGCGCGATTGAGTTGCTGTTAGACACTGGGATCCCTGCTGGGGTGATTCAGCTATTACCTGGCAGTGGCCCTGTGGTGGGAGCGCCTCTCACCGAGGATACGCGTATTGCAGGGGTCGCATTTACCGGATCCACACCAACAGCACAGCGTATTATCCGCACCTTGGCAGAGCGCGATGCCGATCCTGTGCCAGTTATCGCGGAAACCGGGGGGCAGAATGCAATGCTGGTGGACAGTACGGCATTGCCCGAGCAGGTGGTGCGCGATGTATTGCGTTCTGCTTTCGCCTCTGCGGGTCAGCGCTGTTCAGCATTGCGTGTGCTTTATATTCAAGAAGACATTGCTGACCGCGTGATTGACTTAATAAAAGGGGCGATGGCGGAGCTGTCTGTGGGACGCCCAGAGCGGCTATCAACCGATGTGGGGCCGGTGATTGATCAAACGGCGAAAGACAAGCTTCTTGCTCACATAGAACAGATGAAGCGCAGCGGTAAGTTGGTCACGCAGGTGCCACTCTCTGCAGATTGTGATAAAGGAACGTTTGTACCACCAACGGCGTTTGAAATCCGCAGTATTGATCAACTGAGTGAGGAGCATTTTGGTCCCATTCTACATATTGTTCGCTATCGCGCGGATGCGCTCGATAAGGTGATTGATGATATCAACCAAACAGGTTTTGGCTTAACCATGGGGGTGCATAGCCGCAATGAAACGACCTGCGCCCATATTGAGCATCGTGTTCGGGTAGGTAACTGTTATGTCAACCGTGATCAGGTCGGCGCTGTCGTTGGCGTTCAACCCTTTGGCGGTCGCGGCTTATCGGGAACTGGGCCTAAAGCGGGTGGACCACACTATCTGTATCGCTTTACGCAAGCATCAGTAAACGTGCAACAAGTCGGTTGATATCAGGATCAGGAGAAGCGTCATGCATCAATTAAATAGCGTTTTAGAGCAGTGTGAAGCGGTTTGGGAAGACTGGAATGATCAAACTGTCGCCGGTCGCATTGCGTTATTGCAACGGTGGTCTGACACGGTCGCCGCTCGCGGCGATGACTTTGCCCATGCAGCGAAGATGATTCGTTTTCAGTGTGAGAACGCTCAGCGCTTGCTCGATAAGGTACACGAATTGCCTGGCCCGACCGGTGAAACGAACGAGCTGTATACGGCAGGAAGAGGGACTATCGCCATGACAGGTGATGCGTCTCTGACGTCTATTGCTTTGTGTGGTCAGTTAGCGGCTGCGTTAGTGGCGGGTAACTGTGTCGTCGTGAGCGTGGAAGGTTCGCATGCGGACAAAGCCGACGCGGTCATGGCGGATCTTGTTAAAGCTGGATGTCCAGATAGAGTCGCTGTACGTGTCGATCTAGAGATGTACAGTGATCTATTCAAGCATCCGCAGGTCGTTGGTGTAGCGACGACTGGAACCAAAGAATATGTGCGAGACGTCAATCGTCAGCTCGCACAACGACACGGTGTGATTGCGACACTGGTTGCGGAAACCGACACTGAGCAGTATTCAGTGATTGGTAGCCCTGACTATGTGTTGCGTTTCGTGACCGAATGCACCCGAACCATAAATATCACTGCTGTAGGTGGTAATGCCACGCTTCTGGAACTCGGTAGTGGTGAACATTAACTTTCCGGAAATGGCCCCAATTGGGGCCATGCAATTGAGGGACACATATGATAGACAATAGCTATGCCATCAGTGCAACTTTTCTGGCATATCTCATCGTGATGCTTGCCATTGGTGTGTATGCCTACAAACGGACTTCTAACTCCGAAGATTATTTCCTCGGTGGCCGGTCGTTAGGCCCATGGCCCGCTGCGTTGTCAGCAGGGGCATCAGACATGAGTGGGTGGTTGCTGCTTGGGCTTCCTGGCTATGCTTACGCCGCGGGAATGGAATCACTTTGGCTTGCGGGTGGTTTGTTGTTGGGCACTTATCTTAACTGGTTAATTTGTGCCAAACGCCTGCGGACTTACAGTATTGAAGCAGATAACGCGCTGACGTTACCGGAATTTTTTGCTCGCCGTTTTGAGGATAAATCAAAATTGCTGCAAACCATCTCTGCTTTCTTCATTTTGCTTTTCTTCCTTTTCTACACCAGCTCAGGCTTGGTTGCAGGGGGTAAACTGTTCACCACGGTATTCGGGTTTGATTACACAACCGCGGTGGTGATTGGCACGATTTGTGTTGTGTCATACACCTTGTTTGGTGGCTTCTTGGCGGTATCTTGGACTGACTTGGTGCAAGGACTGTTGATGGCCGCGGCCTTGTTGATCGTGCCGTTTGTTATTATGGACGGCAGCATTTTCAAATTGGGCCGTGATGTTGCCGCAATCAATCCTGAGCTGATGACGTTATGGCGTGATACAGATGGTGAGCCACTCACTTGGATCAGTATCGCCTCTTTGGCGGCCTGGGGCTTAGGCTACTTTGGCCAGCCACATATCTTGGCGCGTTTCCAAGCGACTCGCTCCAATAAAGACATTACCACGGCGCGTCGTATCGCAGTGGGTTGGTCTACATTATCCATGGTCGGTGCGGTCTTGATCGGTTTAGTGGGTATTTTGTACGTGCAGAATGATATGTCAGGCGCCCTGGCTGACGGTGAAAAAATCTTCATGTTGTTGGTCAATGCGGCATTCCATCCAGTGATTGCAGGTATCCTGTTGGCAGCAATTTTAGCGGCAATTATGAGTACAGCAGATTCTCAACTATTGGTATCGTCGTCTGCGCTCGCGGAAGATTTTTACAAGCAAGTTTTCCGTCCGGACGCATCGACTCAAGAAGTGGTCATGGTCGGTCGTGGTGCGGTTATCTTGCTGTCTGCGATTGCGCTTGGCTTAGCCATGGATCCTGATAGCTCTGTTCTGGGGCTGGTGTCTTATGCGTGGGCTGGATTTGGTGCCGCATTTGGTCCAGCCTTGTTGCTCAGCCTGTTTTGGCGTGAAATGAACCGCAATGGTGCGCTGGCTGCGATTCTTGTGGGCGGGATTACCGTGGTGGTTTGGAAACAAATATCTGGCGGTATCTTCGAGTTGTATGAAATCGTCCCTGGCTTCTTGTTTGCGGGCTTGAGTGCCATTATCGTAAGTAAGTTGACGGGCGGGCCAACTGATTCTGTTACTAAACAATATGAATCGTATGAAAAGAGCTTAAAGACTATGCCTTAAACGCAATGAGCGTATAAGCCCATTGGTTTATCCTGCATGTGGAACTTATCAGGGAGCGTTTAACGCTCCCTTTTTACATCATCATCACGTTTGGCCCGGTATCAGACTTGATCGGCCTTTTTTAACCCATCGACATAGTCTGATGTCTGATGGTTACTTGCCACGCCAATACTGACGGTAAGACTAAGCGATGGAGCAATATCGTTTAGATCTAACGCCGCAATTCGGCGTCTTAAGCCGTCAAAATAGCGATAACCGTCTGCAGGCGTTCCCGCCAATAACAGCGTAAATTCTTCACCGCCCCAACGGGCAATATGACGCAAATGAGTCTGCTCGCAAAGAAGTAAGCTACCGATTCGCTGGATAATTTGATCTCCCACCAGGTGAGAATAGTGATCATTAATGCGTTTAAAATGATCAATGTCTAAGATCGCGACTTGCAAATCTGTCCCGGATTGGCGCGATTCTTCGAATACATGATGCCAATATTCGTCAAAGGCTCGTCGATTGGCCAGTCCAGTGAGGGCGTCTTCTTTAGACATTCGTTCGAAGTCATCGTCTTGGGCTTGTAAGGCCTGGGTTTTCTCTTCGACTAACGCTTCGAGTTGGATAGCTTTTTTCTTCATGTGTCGAATACGCCACATAAACGCGGCGTAGGCCGCAAGCACAGTCAGCAAAAAGTCTAGCGCTCGCACATCAGCGCGTTGCCAAAGTGATGGCATAACGCTGAAGTGATAACTGAGCACATCATCACTCCAGTCGCTATAAGGATAGCGAGCACTTACTTTAAAAGTGTAATCACCTGGTGGTAGGTTCGTATATTCGACAATATGGTTTTCATGTCGGTATGCCCAATCAGATTCGAACCCCTCTAACTGCGTTCGATATTGGATTTGCTCCGGCATGGTATATCCGAGGGCGGCATAGGAAAACAAGATACGGTTGGTCCCCGCTGGTGCCTTTCCCGTCGTTTCAGGGTTCATGTCTTTGCTATCGAATCGTACGCTTTGCATGACAATGGGCAAGGGGTGACGGATAACCGAGTCGGATTAACGCTAGTCACGCCTTTAGCAGTGGCAAAAATAATGTCTCCACGTGATGTTTTGGTTGCCGCGGGGTTTGAGCCCCTGTTAGCTTGGCTGTTCAGCATGCCGTCACTTTGATCGTAATGTTCAAAGTCGATACGCGAGCGTGTTTTATCTGCAACTTGATGGGCGTGATCATAATTGATACGCCAGATACCGCGATTACTGGATAACCAAAAGCTTTGATCATCACCTTTCACAATTTGAAAGAACTTATCAATTGGTAGGCCCTGCGGTCTGCCGACTAAAGCTTGGTGGCCGTCAGCTTGTCGATAGCGCACAATATCGCGTTCGGTGGCCATCCAAACGTACCCCGGCTCGTGAGAAAAGCCAAAAACATACTGCGCTTGCTCTTGTTCGACCATGGTGATCGCTTGGTTGAGCAATGCGCTTGCCAATGGCGTCCAACGTTCGTTTTTATAGCGCCATGCACCGCTTTCTGATCCCACTAACAATGCGCCATCTTGACTACTGGAAACATAAAATGCTTTGGTAAAAAGGTTATGAAACGAAAGATAAGCGGCGCCTTCCCAAGTTGCAAACCACAAGTAGTCATCAGAGGTTTGTTCAATGGCATTGATGCTGTTATGCGGCAACCCGTTGGCTGTTGTCCATGTTTCAATAAAATAGTCAGAAAGCGGGTTATCATCCGCATAGCCTAACGGTGTAAAACCAAGCCAGCAAAAAAGTACAGTGCATACAAGACGTTGGGCTAGTCGTGTGGGGAAAAGTTTTTGTACGTTCCTTGGATGCATCTTTTGTTCTTTGCTCCGATTGCAAGTAGACTGGCGATTCTATCTTAATCACTGATTGATTCTTGGACATTGTGGTCAGGTTTTAACAGCAAGTTGAGAGAGATCACACCAAAAATATGAACATCAAGCAGATGTGACCTTTGATGATGCAGTTTATGGCGATTCGCCAGCAATTATTAACACAAATCGATCGCGGGCTACTGGCTCCGGGGAAAAAGTTACCGGGGGAGCGACAGCTCGCGGAGACGTTTTCGACTACGCGCGTGACTTTGCGCGAAGCGCTTGCTGTATTAGAAGCAGAGGGGCGCTTGTATCGGCGAGATCGTCGAGGTTGGTTTGTCGCACCCACGCCGTGTTCTTATGATCCGACTCAGCTAAGCGATTGGCAGGAGTATTTTGGACCGTATGGTGGCCAGTTTGTTTGGCATGCTCAAACCAAGAAGATGGCTGATGCTGCGATCAGCGATCACATGTTACTTCCTCCTTTCGGTCAAGTGTATGAAGGTGAGGGGCGCGTATGTATCGAGCAATTACCGGTGGGATGGATACGGACGTTTCTGCACCCTGATTTCTTCCCCGCTGTGTGGGAGACTGGTGACAAGGCAAGGCTAGATCATACGATACGCACTAACCGGGCGCTTGCAATGGCTGAGGTCAGTTGGTCAAGTGCTTGGGAGGCGCTCGCCTCGTCGCAAAGTGTTGGCTTAGAGATCGCGCCAGGCACACCGGCATTGACGTTGACACGCTATTGGCGGATACCGCAAGCAGACACGTGGCAAACCGTGCGTATTGATCAAGAATGGTGGCG
This sequence comes from Salinivibrio sp. IB643, assembly GCF_001996105.1. Taxonomy (NCBI): domain Bacteria; kingdom Pseudomonadati; phylum Pseudomonadota; class Gammaproteobacteria; order Vibrionales; family Vibrionaceae; genus Salinivibrio; species Salinivibrio sp. IB643. Next base: position 102,478 of record NZ_MUFF01000005.1, on the reverse strand, counting down.
GCAACATGCAGTTGTGCTGTGTGGACGATCCACCAACCAGAAGAGCGGATCAGCACAATAGGGCGATTAAGTCTTCAATACTGAATGCGCGCGTCACTAAAGGATGATCAGTCGTCCGCACATTAGGGTTAGCGTTAAAATGAACAGTACGCATGTGTGCGTTAATCCCTGCTTGGATCCCTTTGTTGGTATCGTCGATAAAGATGCATTGCTCTGTGGGGCAGGCCATATTCATTGCGGCATAGTGAAGGAGATCAGGGGCAGGCTTCCAGCTGTTGGTGTCAAAAGCACTGAACAAGCGATGTTGGAAATAAGGCAGCAGCTTGGTGAGTGCTAATGCGTGTTCCATTTTTTCAACAGGGCCATTGGAGGCGACACAGGTATCAATACCTTGCTGATTAAGCGCCTTGATTAGCGTTTCTATGCCTTTAACTGGTTGTAGCTCCGCTTCAAAGTACTGATGGCATAAATCACGAAAACGCGGCTCGAGCTGGTCGATAGGGATATGTGCGCCGCTTCGCTCACACGTGCTTTGTAGTACATCTGAGAGCTTTCCACCTTCGAAGTGATCAAGAGATTCTTGTAAGCTAATCACGACGCCAAATGTCGCGAAAGTTTCCACCAAGGCTTTATGCGATAGTTTCTCTGAGTCAACCAGCGTGCCGTCGCAATCGAATATGACGCAGCCAACTGGGGCCTCAAATCTGTTGTAAGACATAGTCACTCCCTTGTTCCTCTCCTTGTATCCTTAGATGCGCACGGTCAATCAACAAGTCGATGACATCGGAAATGCTAACTGTGTCTTACATTCTTGCCTGTTTCATTATCAAAGTTAGTCAGGGATCGACTTTTGCCACACCCAATATTGGCGATGGATGATCACCGCTGACACTTCAATTAAAGGTAGGCACTTCAATCAAACGCAGGTCATCATTTAATTTTGATCATCGTTTATCCAAGGGAACAGTGTTTGACGTTGAGAGGGTGTCAGCGCTTCAACGCAGGCAACGTTGCGCTCAGGGATAAGAGCAGGATCTTGACCATAATGCTCAAGCGCACGCGACATGCTTGCTTCTCGAATTAAATGGAAGCATGGATAAGGAGAGCGATTGGTAAGGTTTTCGCTATCTTCTGGGGCGCAGCCGTCAAAACAGTATTCAGGATGAAAACTCGCGACCTGGAACCGGCCACGCCAACCGTAATGATCAATCAGCGCATCGGTAGCTTCAACCAGTGCAAGGTAGTGATCAAAGTCTGCTAGTGCATCGGGTACGACGACCACGGTTGTATCTGTGATGATGGCGTCTGTCTGCGTCAGATGCACAAATGCGTGATAAACCGCTTCGAGGATGGCGTCATCTTCCTTTGCATAACAGATATCTAGCCGAATTTGTTGGTTGCGACGGGGCTTGGCAGCGAATGGACAGAGATTCAGTCCGATCACGACATCATCGAGCCATGTATCCATTTGTGTTTGTACCGTATTCATAAAAGATCGCTCATAGGAGTGGCGCATTAGCAGATAACGACTACGTCTTGGGTTATTAGTGTTTTTGTGGCTGAGATTGGTAGGCTTTGGTTCCCCATAGCGGAACTGTCGAAAGACTATGTTTAAAGCTGCCTGACGTTTCTTTGGTCGAGTACGACAAATACATAAGCGTTTGATTTTTAGCATCGAAAATACGACGAATTTTCATTGACTTAAAAAATATACTTTTCGACTTTCTAAATACTATTTCGCCGGATGTACTTTTATCGATATTGGCAAGCATCTCGGGCGTAATCTCGCCAGTTTGTCGGCATGAAATCGCGCTGTCGCTTGGATCAGAAAAGCTCAAATCAGCCTCAACAGACGCAACATGGCATGTGACGCCACTGACCACAGGATCAACAAGGTGATTGAGTTTAATGTCTTTCATGGTGAACATGCCTAAGCTGACATCGCCCACTTCATCGTTTTCACAACCGACTAGGGTTGCCGTTAAAGCCAAAATCAATAGCGTTTTTCTCATCGTTATACCCCTTGTTAAGTTGTGGTCGAAGTGTACCACAGCCAATACTAGGTATGGGGTATCAATCAGCGTCTATCGACGGCGTAGTAGATAAGGGGGGCTAATTGGCTATCAAAACGAGAAGCTGAGTGCCACATCTATGGCACATCAGTTATCACGAAATTGCGCGTCGCCATCTTTACCGGACAGAGACTCTGGCTCGAATGTCAACAACACGTGTGCGGCATCACAATAGCTACCGGTGTCAGCAAATGTTTTGCGTGCTGCAGCAATCTTGCGTTCGGCAATCCGACGGATATTTTGCGTGTTCGTTTGGTTGCTGAATGTCATTTGCTGGCTGATCATTTCTTGTCCAAACGTCGATTTGCAAATAGCCTCGTTCTTTCCTGTCACCAGCTGTTCGACTTTTGGTTTATCCTCTGTATTGGCGTGAGCGAAGACACTCATAAGGAGAATAAAAACCGCAAATGTTCTCATCATGCTTTCGGCTTCCTATGCTATTTGTTTCAATCTTAGCATTAAGCAGCGACGTCGCCCACTGGCGACGTCAAAACAAGATAAGTATTTGGGGAAGAGGGTGATTAGACTGAGATATCACTTTCGATTGTCGTTGAGCTTGGCCGAGTTTTTGGTACGAAACTCAACTTCTTTGCCTCAACAAGATACCCGAGAGCCGAAAGCCAAATGAGTGAATAAGCGACTAACTCAGTACTTTCTTCAGCGATATTTTTCACATCTCGTACGTAGTTGGCGCCCATCGCTTGTTCCCATAACTCGCCCATACCAAACAAACGCGAATACACGAGTAACAGCGCTAATGCGATCATTAAAACCGTGCTGTGTCTTGAATGGATTGCGTGCGTAAGGCTAGTGAGGGTTTCACGCCAGTGTTTCAATGCGGGCCAAATGGCGAGCCCCGTTACAATTAATGCCGGCACTTTCCAAAAACCATGCATCACCATATCAAGTGCAGCATCCAGCTCTCGGATCATTAATACCAAAAAAAAGGCACTCATTAGCCCAGCTGCGTGGTGAAGGGATTGACTGAACTTAGCGACACGACGAAACGCAAATACCGTCGCGGCGAGTAGACCCAGTTGGGAAAGCTCAATCAATGATGATTCGGAAGCAACGTTGTGCGACGCGACACTGTAATGAACAATGCCTGCAATACCTGCGAAGTAAAGGGCGATTGCAAAAAATTGTCCGGCGCCTTTAAGCACCGTACGTGCAGCACATGAAGATCGTGGTAATGTCATATTATCCTCAATTCGATAAAACGATCTGCCCGTCCGTAGCAGGTGTCACCAACCTATGTGTGACCCTTATCCCAAAAATGTCATTTGGATTGATAGTACGGTGAGCTTCATTAAACTGCAATAATTTATGTGATCAATGTCACTATGTGTTCAGGAGTGCGTCAGGATTGTGAGCATTTGTTCGTCAGGCGTCTCGTTAGGTCGACGCGTTGTCAATAAATTTACACTGTAAATAGTAGTACGACGACGAGATAAGAAAATTTCTCTGGAAAAGATTAATAGATAGCTATAACTATGAAATTAAACAGGCTAACGACTAGCGTTGGGACCAAGTTCAATGCCATCATTACGTGGAGTGAATTTACACAGTTGGTGGTATTTGAAGAGCCGCCTTGATGACCAAGAAGGAAACATAATGGCTGATTTGAACGGACTAAGTTTGTACCACAAAGAGCACTGCCCATTTTGCCATAAAGTGCGTGCAGTCATGACAGAGCTTAAGTTAGATATTCCGCTGGTGGATATGAACGCTAATGCCGAAGAATGGCAACGCCTACAGACCGAAGGCGGCAAAGGCATGGTGCCTTGTCTGCGTATTGACCAAGGCGGCGAAACCCAGTGGATGTATGAATCGGACGACATTATTGAATACTTGCGTGACAACTTCGCGTAATTGAACCAGATACTGGTTACGAGGGTCGCAGTTATCGGTGCGACCCTCTTTTTAAGTATTATTATCTGTATGCCTGCCTCTCCGCCTTCTTCAACGCCCTGTGCACTGTGTCAGCATCCATTAGGCGCAGAATCAGCGAACATAGATTATACGTCTCCCCTAATTACACCGTTAGACTAAACCTCTCTGCCATCGACATCGCAATATTGTTATCGTAATACGCCGCCTCGTTAATAAAGTGCGGATAYGCAGTGTACTTTCCTTCCCAAGCGACTTCGCGACCGTCAAAGCACATGAATAAAGGATCGCCAGGTACTATCGGCTCAAAGTCTTTGTCTTGCACGTTTTGGTGCACCATACCGATGCGCTCTCCTTGTGCATTTTGGGGTAGATGTAAGGTTTCTTTATAGCGATAAGCCGTTACTTGCGCGGGCAGCTCTGGCACCTTGTCGATATTAAAGAGATGCACAAAATCGAGAATATGCGTCGTCATTTCTTGCATGGATTCCATTACATCATGGCGTAATACGGATTGCGGTTGAGGACCAACCTCAACAATGACGCCTTGCTTCGCCACTGAGCATAAAAAAGCGTGTTGAAGCGGCTCGAGATGATCTTCTACTAAAATAATGGCATCGGGCATACGCTCACTGATATAGGCAGCAAGCTGTTTATTGAATGTGTCTAATGCGAGCAAAATGAGCGTAGGCCCCATGTTGCTGGTGGTGTTGTGTAAATCGATGATGAAATCGACGCGAGGATCGCCTTTAGGACCTAGCTGTTGATTGAGGACTTTTGCGCGACTTTGCTCGTAGTTTGTTAGGGTAAGATCGGCGAGCCCTTGAGGATCGAATTGTCGATTTAAGTCGCAATCGAGGTAACGTTTGTTTGCATGATAAGCCGACGGATTCGCGAACACATGCTCCGTTGAAAAACTATCCCGAGTCGTAACAGATGTATTGGTTTGCCACTGTTTTAGTGCGTAAATCCCGCTAAACTCATTGCCATGGGTGCCACCGACGATGGCTACTTGACTGAAGCGACTCATGAGAACTCCTTGTGTTGAATAGAAAAACATCCGCTTATGTCGTGGTGCTAGCTTAGCATCGATACTGGTAGAGATTAATAGAATAATTTTTCTTTTATATTGGTTTTTTATTCAAAGATTAAGAGAGGAAAAGTATTTAGGCAATCTTTGCGCCAGTTCACACTTCAGCAGTATTGAACCGGTTAGGCTGAGACAAAAATAAAGGAGAGGTAAGGCATGAGTAATAAGTTTCCTGACAATTTCTTATGGGGTGGCGCGGTTGCCGCGCATCAGGTCGAGGGTGGATGGAACTGTGATGGTAAAGGCGTGAGTATCGTTGATGTGCTTACCAAAGGTGAGCACGGCGTGCCGCGTAAGATTACCGAGCAAGTCCAGGCTGAAGAAACGTATCCCAACCATCAAGCGGTTGATTTTTACCATCGTTACCGCGACGACATTGCGATGTTCGCAGAGATGGGATTTAAATGCTTTCGGACGTCGATTGCGTGGTCCCGCATTTTCCCAAATGGGGATGAAGCGACCCCTAACGAAGCGGGGCTGGCGTTTTATGATGGAATGATTGATTGCTTGTTAGAGCATGATATCGAGCCTGTCATTACATTGTCGCACTTTGAGATGCCGCACCACCTTGTCAGTGAATATGGTGGCTGGGCAAATCGAGCGGTCGTGGATCACTTCGTTCGTTTTTGTGAAGCCGTATTAACGCGCTACCGTGACAAAGTCACCTATTGGATTACCTTTAACGAGATCAATAACCAGCTTAACTGGGATTATCCTTTATTTGGTTATTGTAATTCGGGGGTGGTGTTTACCGAGCACGACCACCCTGAGCAAACCTTGTATCAAGTGCTACATCACCAATTTGTGGCCAGTGCCAAAGTGGTCGCACTGGGGCATGTGATTAATCCTGAATTTAGCATTGGCAGCATGATCCACATGATGCCTTTATATCCTGCGTCGTGCCATCCGGATGACATGTTAGCATCACAGCAAGCGATGCGAGATAAATACCTGTGCAGTGATGTACAGATAAGGGGTCATTACCCTCACTACATTTGGCCTCAATGGGCAAGCAAAGGGATTAAGGTGGTGATGCACGATGATGATGCGCAGATCTTAAAAAATGGTCAGGCGGATTTTTTGGCAATCAGTTACTACATGACCAATATTGTCGATGCTAATCCGCCAGAACAAGATGAAAATGCCTTGTTCAGCGCTAGTCGATTGAATCCACATTTGCCGGCGTCGGATTGGGGCTGGCAGATCGATCCGAAAGGGCTACGTTATGCACTTTCAGAGTTGTACGAACGCTATGAATTGCCCATTTTTGTGGTTGAAAATGGTCTAGGGGCGGTGGATATTCCCGATCAAACCGGCGCAATCAACGATGATTATCGTATCGACTATTTGTCGCAACACATTGAAGCGCTTGAAGAGGCGATTTCACTCGATGGTGTGGATGTGATGGGATACACGCCTTGGGGATGTATTGATTGTGTATCTTTCACCACCGGAGAATACCGCAAGCGGTATGGGTTCATTTATGTTGATCGTCATGACGATGGCAGTGGTGACTTTTCTCGCTCCCGTAAAAAAAGCTTTGACTGGTATAAACAGGTCATTGCCAACAATGGCTTGACGGGCTAGAGGATAGGCTAAAAGGGACGCGTTCGGCGTCCCTTTTGCTTTTATCGCTATACGACCGCTAGGATGAAGATGATGGTTTACACGTTAGGTTGATAATCAAATTCAATCACTTCGCCGTATTCAATGCCTTGTTCACGATAACCCACGATCGCCTCTATCACATTAAAATGTGCGACGACGGCAATGGTTGAATACTCGTGATACATGTCGAGCACAGCGCTCACGCGACGGTGCAAAGCTGTTGCGGATTCATAACCGGCGTTAGTAACCTCATTACCGTTGGCAAACAGCTCTCTATACTCAATCCAGCGACGATCTCGTTCAGAAAGAGGAATATAGCTCCCCTTTATATCCGCTTGCCATTCGCGTAAATCGTGCTCAACAAACAGATCTTTTTGCAGCTGTCGGTTGAGAATTTCTGCTGTTTGCAGGGCGCGCGTATAGGGCGACGACAATATAATATCCGCTTGTTGTAAGGCAGTGTGATTGGCCAAGGCCTGGATGTCTGGAATACACGCACGTTGTAGTGGCGCATAATCTTTTTCTAACTGACTCATCTGACGAGCATCTGCCAAAGCGTAATCGGTTTTTCCATGGCGGACAAAGACGACTTTCATCGGACTTCCTTCTCTAGCGTCGATCATGGCCATCAGCTTGCGGACATGTTTAGCAAGTGACATCCATTTGGACCAACGGTTGCTACAACCTCATTTGACATTGGGTTGTAGCATACCGTCATGATGCTGTCATGAAACGCCAGAAGGATAAAGGACATGACGTGAGCGAGCTCGCTATTTTTGATGATGGCGGTCAAGTATATTAATACGATTCCGTCCTTCCTCTTTCGCTTGATACAGACGTTGGTCTGCCATTTCTAGCAGATAAGAGTCAGTGGTTTCATCGGTCGGTTGCAAAATGATCCCGCCAATGCTCACTGTAATCGTCTTGCCATCTGGGTTTTTCGCATGGGTGAGGCCAAGTGCCGCAATGTCATCATGAATCGCATCAGCTAATGCATGAAGCTGAGAGGCGTAGTGGGTTGAAAGCGTGATAGCAAACTCTTCTCCCCCAAACCTTGCAACTGAGCCTTGAAAGGCTTTAGTTTGCTTGAGCAGTACCCGCGCAATCTTAGTGAGTACATCATCGCCTTTTAGATGCCCATACTCATCGTTGTACGCTTTGAAGTGATCGACATCGATCATCATTACCGCAACAGGTAAGTCATTCTCAATACCATGACGGATATGGCTCTTTAGCTCACGTTTAAAGGGGCGGCGTGTGCTCAGGCGGGTGAGGTCATCTGTCTCTGCCTGTACTTTCAGTTTTTCGTTGGTTGCGATCAGTTCTTCTTGCAACTGTTCCATAGCAAAGTGGTTGCGCTCTCGAATCATGACTTCACTAATCGCCGTCGCAAAGCGCTTCAATAGTAACGTTTTGTTGTTATCCCAGATAAACGGTAATTGACGATTCGCCACCGTGATCATCCCAAAGCTCTTGCGGCCGTCGGTTAGTGGAAAAGCCGCAAAAGAGAGAATATGTCGTTGACGCAACCACGATCGTTCATTCATGGCATCATCGCCCAGCTGGCCAACGTTAGGGGCCACCAATGTATCGGTATCTGCAAGCCAGCGTTTTATCATGTGCATGTCACTTAAATCCACTGTTTTTGGTGCAAAGTCGGCCTCTTCTGGCCAATAACAGCGACGTTCAGCGCGGTTAGAATCAAAGGCATACCAGCCGATGGTCTCTACTCCTAATGGTGACGCCATTTGCGGGAAAATAAGCTCAACGTCCTCGGTGATATGTTGAGAGTTAGCGCGTAGAAATTGAATCGAGATATCAGCCAATAATGAGCTCGCATTCGACTGCCAACTCAGTGCTTTTGTGCGTTATTCTACTTGTTCTTCGAGCAACGTTTGATGTTGGCGTAGCTCGCGTTCTATGATGCGTTTTTGTAATAAATCGTCTTTGATTCGGGACTGGAGCGAATTGATTGAACGAGAAACTTTACCAATCTCATCATTACGTTGAATTAATTGAATCGGCACACTACTTTGACTGATTCTATCGGCTTGGTAATAGTCTAAAGTCGTTACAAGTTGCTTGAGTGGCCGAGAGCAAAGCCGATTTAGCACCCAGAGAATCAACAATGAAATCATCAATGTTTCGGTAAAATGAACGGCAGCAATAGGCACGGTACTACTCAATGCTTCACGCTTTACCTCGCTGTGWTCAAGAACGATATTCAGAGTACCAATATTATTACCTTGAACACTCAGCAGTGCTTGGTGGTTGGCGTCACAATGACGACTGGTGTGATTAACTTCGGTAACCGTCGTGCCATCAAAACCTGTGACGTCGACCCGACAGACGGTGGGCGTCATCGCTAACCCTTTGACACTGCGGCGTACGAGTTCTAAATCAACAATCCATAATGCATGGCTAATGATCCGAGCTGAATTTTGGCTACGGGTTTCCACCAGCTGCGTTGTGGTTGTTAGTGCTCGCTGATAGTTAATATACATTTGCGTCAGGGTCGTCCCAATAGCAAAGAGCAAACTAATGGCGAGCACGATAAAGGCGACGCGAGTTTGAAGACCACGTAAGTTTATAGCGCGTTTTGTCACTTAGTTATCCATATCCGTTGAATGAGGCGTGCATTGGTTTTCGGTCCGTCGAGCCATTTTTATAAATGGAATCTCGTGCCAAGCTTGTTCGCGTAACTGTTTGAAAAAACGTGAATTAGGTGAAGTTAAACGAAAAAGTGCATCGTCGCATCTTTTTGGTATTGGTAAGCCACTATCGTGCGCATAAATATGGCTCAATGCAAGGCCGGCTGCAGTGAAATGCCCCCCCCTCCCAGTGCTGAAATATTACCTTTCTCACGTAAAGCGAGCACCTTTTCTGGTGTGTTGACTGTGGCAAAGAAAATATCCTCGCCTGGTGTCTTTCCTGCTTGCTTCGCGGCTTTTATTGCGCCAAATGCCATGTGGTCATTGGCCGTCCACACGTAACGTACATCCGGGTAACGTTGCAACAAGGTGTGCATCTGCTCTTGGCTAATGGACTCGTCCCATTGACCATGGACAATCTGACGCAAAGTAATATTTGGTTGCTCATCAAAAAAACGTTGACCCCCCGCATCGCGTTGAACGGAGGCTGGCGTGGTGAGATCGCCCGAAATCATAACAGCGTCGCCAGACTCATTGTTACCTGCGTTTACCATTGCCTTCGCGATCGTATGACCAATGGCCTCGTTATCCGGAATGATGCWAGCTAGGAGATATTCTTGCCAATACGTCTCTTTTTCTATGGATATTTTTTGTCTGTTCATCTATATCATTTAAGATGACCTGAACGTAAATGGGATAATCGCGTAACATCGGTAGCAGATCATCCGCGGCTAATTTCTCATTAACGATGATGACATAATCGGGACGAGTCGGTTTATTTAAAGTGGCAGAGAGAATTTGGCGCATTGCAAAGTGATTACGATCTGCATGTCGAATGGTAAGGTCAAGATTCAACGTCTTGGCAGCAGCCTTGGCGTAATCGCCTACATCCTGCCAAAAGCTCTTATTGGCAAAGCCTGGATTGATAAAAAGTACTCTCGCCTGTTGTTGCGTCGTCGCGTAGGCAAGCGTATTGAAGAGCATGGCCACAGACGCAATAATTCATACCAACAGTGTGTTTTTCATTCTTATTACCAATCCTCGTATGTTTTTTCCCTTTTAGATATGATAGCGCATCTGTATAGGATTGATTGCGATGAAATCTTACAACAATAAAAAGATGTTTAAGCGCCATTTCCCAATGGATTTTTACGGCGACGGTGAAGGATGGCGTTTTGCTGTGCGTGCCGAATCTCCTGGCCAAGTTTTAGCGGCTAAATGCTGGGTTGCTTGTTTGAGTGTTCGCCGTCGAGCATTTCGTATTGTTGATTTAGCTGTCGATAGCTTTAATTATGTGGATGGTGTGTTTGACGCGGTAGGATTGACTGGTATTGAGTTGGGGACAAATATGCGTATTCGGCGTCAGGGGCAAGTGGTTACGGTCGATGCATTGAACAACCGGTATGGTGCTTTGTGGACCCACCGCGAGGCGTCTATCCCATCGGTATGTATCAAGCCTGCTAACAAGATCGCAATCTCTTAGTCTCCCGCTGCTCGATAAGGCTATTCAGTGTCATACTGAAAAGAAAAGGCGGCAGCGTATGGTTTTTCTCGTCATAACAGCACTTACCGTTTTGGGTGGCGTGCTGGCAGGTGAACACTTTCATTCTTATCTTTTAGGCTTTGGCGTCGCTAGTACAGCCGTGGGAGTTTGTTATTGGATCACCTTTCGTAGCACGCATTATCCGCAGTTTGCTTTATTTTTGTTGTTGCTCGGTGTGGCGGCTAAAATGACAGTGACTGCGGCGGGTGTACTCATCGGGTTAAAGCACTCGCTTATTACCTCCCCGTTTGTGTTTTCTTTGTCTTATCTTTTCTTTTTGTTTGCGTCGACCTATTGTTACTTTCGTTACCGCGAATATTGGTTAACACGTTTTCGACATAAAGATTTACAATGATTGACTCTAGTGCTGCTATCAAGCAAATAAATCATAGAGTTGGGGGGATGTGTGGATAAACTCGCGGATGATCTTCATCAAAAGCTATTTAACGAGGAAGACGCGCGGGCGTGTAAAGACATTGATGGCAGTGCGTGTCGTGAAGTACCGGGCAATTTTTTCCGCATCATCGTCAGTCAAGGACTCACCAAAATTGGCGACGCGGTATCTAACCCGAAAATTGTCTTGCCAGCGATTCTCACTGCAGTGGGCGCCCCGTTAGCGTTAATTGGCTTATTGGTACCTATTCGCGAGGCAGGTTCGTTAGTGCCTCAGTTAGGTATCGCCGGTTATGTCCGCCAATTTGCGGTACGTAAGTGGGCATGGGTGGCGGGCTCTGTCATTCAAGGGACGTGTATTCTGGCGATGGCGATCGCCGCGTTGCTTTTAACCGGTCAAGTGGCCGGCTGGAGCATTATCGGCTTGCTGGTGGTATTTAGTCTGGCGCGAGGCTTGTGCTCGGTCGCTTCGAAAGATGTGCTGGGGAAAACCATCCCTAAACCGCAGCGAGGACGCTTGAATGGATGGTCGTCAAGCTTGGCGGGGGCGGTGACGATTGCCGCCGGTATTGGATTGTTCAGTGTTTCGGATCAGCAGCATGTGTGGGTGTATTGCGCGCTATTGGCGTTCGGCGCGGTACTTTGGTGGGTCGCTGCGGCGATGTATAGCCAAGTTGATGAATACGAAGGAGCCACTGAAGGCGGTGCCAATGCGCTGACGCATGCGCTTTCTAAACTACGCTTACTGGTGGATGATAGACGGCTGCGCCATTTTGTGATCACGCGCTCCCTGTTACTGTGTTCGGCCTTATCCGCGCCCTATTATGTGTTGTTAGCCAGTCAGCATAGCCAAGCGTTGGCGATCACCACCGCAAGTTTTGTCGCAATTAGCGGCGTTGCGAGCCTCATTTCTGCACCTTTTTGGGGACTTTTTGCCGATCATTCTAGCCGCCAAGTGATGATGATCGCCGCCGTGGTCACGGCGGTACTGGGGCTGGTGGTGGTCAGTATTAGTCAGTGGTACCCGACGCTGTTCTCATTGGCGTGGGTGTTACCTGGCGTCTATTTTGTCCTGACCATTGCTCACGAGGGCGTGCGTCTTGGGCGTAAAACCTACATTGTGAATATGGCCGAAGGTAATCGGCGCACTGATTATGTTTCAGTCAGCAATACACTCATTGGTCTCGTTTTGTTATTGATGGGCGCGGCTACTGCGTGGCTTAGTCAATGGGGGATCATGGTCGTCATTTCGGTGTTGTCCGTTTTTGGTTTACTCGGCGCATTAATGGCGCGCGCGCTGCCTGAAGTAGAACGCTAAGCCGATGGCGGAACAGAAAAAAGGCGCTGAATCCGTCAGCGCCTTTTTTCACTCACTCCTCTTACCTCTTTATCCGACAAGTAGGCCCAACGAACGCTTAACGTTCTGGCATGTTTGGTCTGTCTGTATACGCGCCTTTTGTTGCCCATCTTTTAGGACATCAGACAAGTAATCAGGGGCGTTCAAGAGTGCTTTTCGCCGTTCTCGAATGGGCGATATCAGGGAGGTTAAGATATCGGTCAGCACGTTTTTCACTGCCATATCCCCTAGACCGCCGCGCTGATAATGGGCTTTGAGTTCGGCGACGTGTTGAGCGTCAGAGTGGAAAGCATCCAAGTAGGTAAAAACGACATTGCCCTCGACTTGGCCGGGATCTGAGACGCGCAGATGTTGAGGGTCTGTGTACATGGATCGTACCGCGTCACGTATGGTGTCATTGTCATCGCTAAGATAGATGGCGTTACCCAAAGATTTTGACATTTTGCTTTTACCATCAACACCCGGCAAGCGCGATGCTTTGCTGGTGAGTGCACGACATTCGCGTAATACAGGCTCGCCGACAACGTGATTAAATTTGCGCACAATGTCGTTGGTTTGCTCGATCATAGGAAGTTGATCATCGCCTACTGGCACGAGGTTAGCGCCAAATGCGGTGATGTCGGCAGCTTGACTGATTGGATAGGTTAAAAAACCGACGGGGACTTGCTGTCCAAACTGTTTGTCGTTGATTTCGTGCTTTACCGTTGGATTGCGGATCAGTCGTGCGTAACTCACTAAATTACTATAAAACATGGTGAGTTCTGCGAGCGCAGGAAGTTGGGATTGCTGACAAATTGTGACCTTGTCAGGGTCAAGCCCAACCGCGAGATAGTCCGCGACCAAGCCTAAAATATGCGTGGCGACGTGACCCGGTTGATGACCATTGTCGGTTAATCCCTGCATATCTGCGACCAGAATGGTTTGAGCACATTGTCCTTGTAAGGCAAGTCGTTGGCTAAGTGAGCCACTGTAATGACCAAGATGTAAGCGGCCAGTGGCGCGATCGCCGGTCAGAATAACGTCGTTTTTGTCGATAGCGTTTTTATCGATAGCGTAGGGGGTGTGCATTGTTGTCTCCTTGAGGATAAAGGCCGACGGAGACAGGGAAGTTGAAAACGATTCATTGACTGCCTACCGGCGGCCAATGAATACCCAGACTCAATGGCACGCTAAAGCGCGCGCCACCACTGGGTGCGAAAAATCAATAGAGTGTGTGTATCAAATACCGTTTTCATAGTGGTTTAAACTATCAGTCTTATGAGTACGACACAAGACTCACATCCTGACTATTTTGTTGGTTTATCCGCGGGTTAAAAAGCCGTAAGGTAAAGCAAAGTCAGTGAAATCGAGGGAATGATGAAACTAAACGCAGACATGGGTGAGAGCTTTGGTGCGTGGACGATGGGAATGGATAGCGCGCTGATGCCATGGATTGATATGGCCAATATCGCGTGTGGTTTTCATGCCTCTGATCCTGATGTAATGGCGGCCACGGTGGCACTTGCAGTAAAGCATAATGTGAGTATTGGTGCTCATCCCGGCTACGCCGATAAGCAGGGCTTTGGCCGTCGTCATATTGATCATACCCCTGCACAAATTAGTCACCTCGTTGGCTATCAAATCGGCGCATTACAAGGGATCTGTGCACGCTTTAATGCGAGCCTTGATTATGTGAAGCCCCATGGTGCGCTGTATAACACTATGATGGTGGACAATGATTGCTTTGAAGCGGTGTTGGCCGCGGTGGCTGATACGCTGCCTAATACGCCATTAATGGTGCTGGCACTGCCTGATAACCGTCCACATCGCCAACTTGCCCAACAAGCCGGTGTGCCGCTGATTTTTGAGGCCTTTGCCGATAGAGCCTATCTGGCGTCAGGGCAATTGGCGCCGCGCGGTCAACCGGGCGCTGTGTTAGATGACGCCAACGCGATGATTGCGCAGGTGTTGCAGTTATCTCAACATGGCACGGTGACAACCCTTGAGGGACAAACGCTCTCGCTTTCGCCGGATACGGTGTGTGTGCATGGCGATAACCCACAATCGGTCGAGGCGATAAAACAACTCAGAAAGGCCTTAACACCATGACACTCAAGGTTGAGCAGGTCAGTGAAACCACGGTAATGATCCGGTTGGGCAATAAGATCGATCTTGCCTTAGTCCCACAGTTATCTGCGCTGTGTGAGCGAATCCAGCAACATTTTGGTCGTGGTGTAGTTGAGTTAATTCCCGCCTACACCAGCGTTCTGGTGGAAGTGAATGTTCGCTCACTATCGCCAGAAACGTTGAAAACGTGGGTGATGAATCAAGGCGATTCACTGCGAGTCACCCGAGACTCAGGGAGTGGAAAACAGGTGACGCTGCCGGTGTATTATCATCCCTCGGTTGGGCCCGATCTGGCTGCGGTCGCCGAGTTTGCCGGCGTAAGTGAGCAAGAGGTGATTGCGCGACACAGTCAACAAACTTACACCGTCTGTGCGATTGGTTTCGCGCCCGGCTTTGCCTTTCTTGCGTCGGTGGATGAGACAATAGCTATGCCCCGTCATACCACGCCTCGTCATCAGATCCCTGCCGGCAGTGTGGGCATTGCACAACAGCAAACCGCGGTGTATCCGGCAGCGTCACCCGCGGGCTGGCAAATTATTGGCAACTGCCCCAAAGTGCTATTTAATTCCCGTCAATCGCCCATGATGCCGTTTGATGTAGGTGATACCGTCCGTTTTGAGCCGATGTCAGAGTCTGATTACCGCGCGGCAGGAGGTCAATGGTGGCAGGATTAACGGTGCTTGACCCCGGCGTATTGAGCTTGGTGCAAGACACAGGGCGCTACGGGGTGGGCCAGCTTGGCTTAAGCCAAGGCGGGCCGGTCGATTGCCACGCATTTGCTTGGGCGAATTATTTACTCGATAACCCCGCAAAGGCGCCGTTGGTCGAGATAACCATGGGTCAAGCACGTTTTCGTGCTGAGCATGCTATTTCGATCGCTATTACCGGCGCAGACATGCAACCTTGTATTAATGGTCAGCGCGTGGGTATGTGGCAGACGTTGACACTAAATGCGGGGGATGAATTGCGTTTACGCTACGCACGCCGTGGCTTGCGGGCCTATCTCGCGGTGCGTGGCGGGTTGGCGGTAGATGGCGCATTTGGCAGTGCCGCGACGGTGATGCGCAATCAACTCGGCGGCCTCCATTCCGGATTAGGTGAACAGGCGGGAGGCATGGCGCTCACCAAAGGAGATATGTTGCCTTGTCGACCTCATGCGCTGTTGCCAAGGGTGCGCGGTGTGCCGACACGTTTTATTCCTGACTACCATGCCCTGACCCCACTAGCGCTTGTGCCGGGGTATCAATTTGATAGTTTTAGCGCCGAGGCGCTGACGGCATTTTTTGATGGCGAATACACGGTCGATCAGCACAGTGATCGTATGGGCGTGCGGCTCAACGGACCGAGCGTTGTGAGCAAGCAACCGGGTATTGTCTCCGAAAGCATTGCGCTCGGGGCCGTGCAAGTGCCCCCTGACGGTCAGCCGATTGTATTACTCAACGATCGGCAAACACTTGGTGGTTATCCTAAGCTTGGCTGTTTAACCCGTGCCAGCTTGAGCATGTTGGCGCAAACGCGACCCGGTCAGGCCGTGCGTTTTTATCCGGCGAGGCTGGCGGATGCATCGGCGCAATGGCAAGCGTTTGTGCAGTTTTTTGACTGGGTCTAGCCTGCAAAAAACGGATAGACGAGCCTCTGGAAGACAGAGGCTCGCGAATGGGAGTCACGCGCAAACAGTGGACTAGCGGAAACGGCTAATTTGCTCGAGGGCTTTTTCCATTTGCGCAAAGTCAGGTGATGCGTTTTCTATGGGTCGGTTGGTATTGTCCATGTATTGATATTGCCCTCCTGCACCCACTTCTAAAATGGTGTCGTCGGTGACCAACGCATAGCCGCTATAGTTTGACGATAACACCCAATCTTGCCCGGGGTTGGGTGCAAGTAAGTCATGACCAATCGCGTAGCTGGCCGGATCGGACGTGACGCCCAAATAATGCTTCATCAGGGTGGGCGCAACATCTTGGTGGCTGGTYAGCTGCTTGCCGGTATCGATCTGTTTTGCATCGATGCCGGGGCCTATCATCGCGAAAGGTACGTGAATTTGTGGGTCAGTAAAGTTACTGTTATGTCCCCAAAAATTCAGTTGATTGTCATTCATTTCTTGGCCGTGATCGCCAGTGATCACAATCAAGGTATTGTCGAACTCTCCGCTTTGTTTTAGCTCATCAATGACCTTAGCAACCAAGCTATCAACGTAGCGTACGCTGGTCTTGTAGCGATTGAAAAACGGTGTCGGATCGGTCTCGTTATTTAACTTGAGATAGTTAATTTCGTCCAACATCGGTTGATACTTGGGGATAAAGTCCGCAGGAAAATCATAGCCATGTGGCGCATCGTAAAACAAAAATGAGAAGGTGGGACGATTGGACTCACGCTGCTTATGCCAACGGATCCAATCTTGGGTCAGATCTGCGTCTAGCTCGGCGGGAGAATCGCCCTCAGAGCCGTTACGTAAATCGGACACCCTGGTAAATACGGTTTGGTTGAATTCCGGCTTTTCCAATTGCGCGGCGGTAAAAATACCCAGTTGATAATCGAGTGCCTGCAGGCGGTCCATCAATACCGGAGATTGCTGATTGGCAAGAAAGCTATGCCAATAGGTACCAGGCATGCCATAAAACAAGCCAAAAATGCCGGTACGGGTGGCGTTCCCCGTCGCAAGATGATGTGAATAGGTACGACCATTTTGTGCCAGTGCCCAAAGGTTGGGCGTGTTGTCAGCATTGAAGGTATCCGCGCGCCATGAGTCTACCACCAAAAACATGATATTCACTGGCTGTGTAACCTCGGTCGTGTCCAGCGGTGAAAGGGGATAGTTAAGGTCGGCTTCGCGATCTACATCCATGGCTTTTTGGCGCGCTAGAGCTTGTTCATCAATCCAGCCGTTTTTGCGCATCATGCTGTTGGCCGTAGCTGGATAGAAAAGCGGCAAATAACGTTTCACTGTTGTCACAGGTTGGTACGCGTAGGCTGCAGCCCAAATGTGAATCCCGTGGGTGGCAAGCAAGGTAAGAAACGTGAGCAGCGCGAATTTTTTGCCGATTTTCTGTTGGGAAGAAAAACGTGTCCGTGACAACGCAGCCAGTAGCCACCATTGCGCAGCGACACAGGCAAGCACGCCACCTACTACCATCAGCCAAGTGATCAGCGGGAAGCTGACAATTTGCCCGGCGAGGATCAAATCCAGCACCATGGCATTGATATGGAATCGATACTGTGCGAAGACGATGGTATCGATGAAAAGCGTGATCACACCCACTGAGGCTATCAGGGCAAGTAATGGCCGGTACACTTTGCTTGACAGCAGTAACAGCGGAAGTGTTAGCAAGCCAACAATAGCGGCAAGTAAGGCCATCTGGCTAAAGGTACTGACCACGATAAAGGTGATGCCAAGTGGCTCAGTAGGAAAGCTAGGTAGAAACGCAAAGTAGCGGCTAGCTATTGCCATCAATGCAAGAGCGTTAATGGCAATAAACCAGCTATGTGTTTGAAGTCGCGATTTAAAAGACATGGTTTCTCATCACAGTTGAGTTAATCAATTGGCAACGTAACGGGCGCGTTGCCGGGTTGTATGACGACGTGTGTTATTGAATAAGTGGGACACCAAAGTGATGCCATAAGATGGTAAGCCAGACCACACCGGCTAAAAGCAAACTGACAAACACCGCCGCAGAGCCGATGTCCTTGGCTCTGCCACTGAGTTCATGGCGCTCTACACCCACTCTGTCGACCACGGCTTCAATGGCCGAGTTAAGTAGTTCGACGATAATCACTAACACAATGACGCTGAACATCATCAAGGATTCCGTCAGTGGTAATTGCAGCCAGAGCAATACGACTAGCGCCTCAGCCAATAATACAACTTCTTGACGGATCGCGGCTTCATGGTGATATGCCGCTTTTAATCCAGCCCAAGAATAGCCAGTGGCTTTAATGATACGTATCAGTCCTCGCGGCTTTTCTGAGGGGGATGTATTAGCGCCCATAAATACATTCTCGTAACAATTTGATCGATAGACCGGTATTTTACATTTAACCGAGCCAACTGCATAATCGGCGCGATAACTTAATTGGAATTTGTTATGCCTCTGTTTACTCACGCCCCACGCTCCCTGTGTTTTTTACGCCTGTCTGCGATTGGTGATGTTTGTCATGCGGTCGCGGCGATTCAAGCCGTGCAGCGCCACTGGCCGCAGACGCAGATCACTTGGGTGGTTGGTAAAGTCGAAGCACAGCTTTTAGCCGGGCTTGATGGGGTGGAGCTGGTGGTGTTTGATAAAAAAGCGGGATTGGCAGGCATGCGTCAAGTCTGGCGGCAGCTGAAAGGGCGCCGGTTTGATGCGCTAGTGCATATGCAGCTTGCTTTACGCGCTAGTTTACTGACGGTGGGGATCGGCGCGCGCCATCGCGTGGGGTTTCATCGTCACCGAGCGAAAGAAGGGCAGTGGCTGTTTACCAATAAACGGATCCCCGATACTCAATCTTGCCATGTGTTAGATAGCTTGTTCGCCTTTACCCAATACTTGGGCGTGCCGATTACGCCACCGCAGTGGCAACTACCACTTTCTGAAGACGATCATGCCTTTGCCAACGCGCAACTGGGTGACAAGCCTACTGTCGTGATCAGTCCTGCCGCAAGTAAAGATGAGCGTAACTGGCTGCCAGAGCGCTACGCTGAATTTGCCGACTACGCAGTCGATAAAGGATATCAGGTGGCACTTTGTGGTTCACCGGCGGCGCGTGAAAAAACGCTGGCCGCGCGCATTATCGCCGCCGCTAACGCGCCACTGGTTAACTTGGTGGGACAAACCAGCCTCAAGCAATTAGCTGCGGTGCTCGCACGCGCCGATGCGGTGCTGGCTCCCGATTCTGGCCCCGCGCACATAGCAACCACACAAGGCACGCCCGTCTTAGGCCTTTATGGCCATAGCAACCCGAAGCGCACCGGCCCTTATAACAATCTCGCGGATGTGGTCAGTGTTTACGAAACCTTTGCTGAACAGCAACATGGTAAGCCCGTTGATCAGCTAGCATGGAGCACGCGGGTGAAAGGCGATCATGTGATGGCCGCCATTGACACTCAGCAGGTGATCGACGCGTTTGAAACCATGGTGGCGAAGCAATAAAAAAGGCCCCGCGGGGCCTTTTGGGTATTGGTGCCAGTATTAGCTAGCGAGTTGGCGCAGCACGTAGTGGAGAATGCCGCCATGGCGGTAGTAATCCCATTCAACCGCAGTATCGATGCGGACGTTGACGTCAAACTCCATGGTTTTATCATCCCGAACCGCACGTATCTTGAGGGTAGAGGGTTCGCCCTTGATCTCGTCAAAGTCGAACACTTCTGTCCCATCCAACCCAAGTGATTCGACGGAATCACCCTCTTTAAATTGCAGTGGCAACACGCCAAAGCCCACTAAGTTAGAGCGGTGAATACGTTCAAAACTTTCAGCAATGACGGCTTTGATGCCTAATAGGTTAGTGCCTTTTGCAGCCCAGTCACGACTTGATCCCGTGCCGTACTCTCTACCCGCAAGCACCACAAGTGGTGTCCCCTCGGCTTGATAGCGCTGAGCCGCTTCATAGATGCTCATTTGCTCATTGGTGGGCAAATAGGTAGTCATACCGCCCTCGGTGCCCGGCGCCATTTGGTTTTTTAAACGTACGTTGGCAAAGGTACCGCGCACCATGACTTCGTGGTTACCGCGGCGCGAGCCATAACTGTTGAAATCTTTCGGCTCTACACCTTTAGATTTCAAGTATTCGCCCGCGGGGCTATCTGGCTTAATTGCGCCGGCGGGTGAGATATGGTCAGTAGTAATAGAGTCACCTACTTTGACCACACAGCGCGCCCCCTTGATAGGTTTTATCTCAGGAAGTGCCATGGTCATGCCGTCAAAGTACGTTGGCTTTTTAACGTAGGTTGAATCGGGCCATGAATAGATCTCATCTTGTGGTACTGGTAATTGTTGCCATGCCTCGGTCCCTGCAAACACATCTGCGTATTTGTTTTTATAAAGCCCGTCGGTCATTGCTGCTTGAATGGTGTCTGCCACTTCTTTCGGCGTTGGCCATATATCATTAAGATAGACGGGCTTGCCTTGCTGATCGTTTCCTAGCGGCTCTTTGAGAACATCAATATTCATATTGCCCGCCAGTGCGTAGGCAACGACTAGTGGTGGTGACGCTAGATAGTTAGCTTTCACATCTTGATGAATACGGCCTTCGAAATTCCGGTTGCCCGATAGCACGCTAGTGGCTAATAAATCTGCGGAACGAATGGCTTCTGCAATTGGCTCAGGCAATGGTCCTGAGTTACCAATACAGGTGGTACAGCCAAAGCCAACGATATTAAAGCCAAGCGCTGCAAGCGGCTCGAGCAGGCCGACGTTTTCTAAATAAGCCGGCACTACTTGTGAGCCCGGGGCGAATGATGTCTTAACCCAAGGCTTAGTATTTAAGCCTAAATCTCGCGCTTTTTGTGCCACTAATCCGGCTGCCACCAATACGGCAGGGTTCGAGGTGTTGGTGCAAGAGGTGATCGCAGCAATCACAACCGCGCCGTGCTCAAGGTTGAACGTTTCCCCTTTGTATTCGACCGCCACTTTGCCCTGTTCGCGTAGGCTGGGGTTGTCCACGGCTGTTTGCCCGCCTTCGCTGGCAAAGCTTGCAATCACATTATTCGCCGCTGCTTGCTCTTTTTCTAACAACTGATCAAACTGACTTTTTGCCTCGGTTAAGGCGATGCGATCTTGTGGCCGTTTCGGACCGGCAAGACTTGGCACCACATCGCCAAGGTCAAGTTGCAAGGTATCGCTGTAATCTGCCACCGGTGCATCATCATCGCGCCACAAGCCCTGTGCTTTGGCATAGGTTTCGACCAAGGTAATTTGATCCTCGGTACGGCCTGTCAGGCGCATATAACTGAGCGTTTCTTCATCAATCGGGAAAATGCCGCATGTTGCGCCATACTCTGGTGCCATATTGGCAATGGTCGCGCGATCAGCCAACGGCAGCTTCGCGAGGCCCGGGCCATAAAATTCAACAAACTTACCCACCACACCACGTTCACGCAGCATTTGGGTGACGGTGAGTACTAGGTCAGTGGCAGTAGCTGACGCGGGCAATTCGCCTTTTAGTTCAAAGCCGACCACTTCAGGGATCAACATAGTAATAGGCTGCCCAAGCATTGCGGCTTCGGCCTCAATACCGCCAACCCCCCAGCCAAGCACACCGAGCCCGTTAATCATGGTGGTGTGAGAATCTGTACCAACCAGTGTGTCTGGCATGGCTAACTTGTTGCCACCTTTTTCTTCGACGAGTACGCCGGGAGCGAGATATTCGAGATTGACTTGGTGCACGATCCCAGTACCTGGAGGCACGACACGGAAATTAGAGAATGCTTGTTGGCCCCAACGTAAAAATTGATAACGCTCGCCGTTACGCTGGAACTCAATCTCGGTATTTTTCTGTAGAGAATCAACGTGGCCGTAGTCGTCCACCATAACGGAGTGGTCAATGACCAAGTCAACCGCGCCGAGTGGGTTGATTTTGGCCGGATCACCGTTTAAATCGCGCATGGCAGCACGCATGGCGGCTAAGTCAACCACGGCAGGTACGCCGGTGAAATCTTGAAGGACAACGCGCGCCGGAGTGAAATTGACCTGATCTTGTCCGGCGTGGTCGGCTTGCCACTGACAAAGCGTGCGAATGTCATCCGCAGAGACATTCTTACCGTCTTCTTTACGTAGTAAGTTTTCTAACAGCACTTTTAAACAGTAGGGTAAGCGACTGATATCGAATGGCTCGGGCAATGCATCAAGTCGATAATAATCATAGCTCTCACCGTTGACGTGTAGGGTACGTCGGGTATTGAAGCTATCTTGGCTTTTGGAATCAGGTGTATTGCTCACGGGTGCCTCCCCTGGTCGGTTATTGTGAGTAAAAGAAACGGTCATCATGCGTTGCAGGCAACAGTTTCTCTTGGGGATTGCTTATTTTAACCTCACTATTGTAAATGGGGTTTTGTTGAAGTTAAAGGTTCGTTATCACGACACGGTCAATGGTTCTCATTGATCAATCCTTTTGTTTCACAACGTGCGCAAATAGCGCACTCAATGAGAGTATAGAAAGCTCTGTATCAGCGAACGCTTCCGCTGAAAAGGGCTTGTTTGGTATCAATAAACATACTGATTTATTCTAAATGTCAACTTTTCGTGACAGTGATTAGTCATTCTGCCTATGGAAAATATCGCTATTTTCATCTTTGTTAGCCATTAATGCTAATGTTTTGGAAATGTTAATCACGCATCTGGAGTGTTTCAATCGCTTAACGTGTTTAACTAGTCTAAAATGCTGATTAGGCCTTTTTTGGTCGATAAATCTAGGGGTAAAACTGGAAATAGTAGGGGATTTAATTGATCATTCCATGTAGCGCATTTGTTAAATTTTTTGTCTGACAATTGCATTGCATCACTGTGTGCTTCGGCATGATAAAAGGAGACAGCCATGAATACCTCAACCCTACTCATGCAGCTTAATCAGTTAGATGATCATCATATCAAGCAACTGCAACCTTCATTTAACCGGTTACCTGGCACTTCGCATGCGGATGGTGGATTTCGCCTGCGTCGTTACTCGATCGTCCATGTCTTTGACAGCGGGGTTGAAAAGCTGCCGCCACGACCATTTATGCAAACTTCTGATATCAATGAATTCCAAGGTGATGTGGCACGGACGTTTGAAGATATCGAGCCCGAGACAGTACAAACGCCAGGGTTTCATGCGATGTGCCGAACCTTTCGCGATCTCTATCAACTTAGTGATGATAATGATATCGAAATCCACCAGATTCGTATTCAGGCGGATAATCAATCTGTGCAGGTCGCTCCAGAAGGCGTTCACCAAGACGGCTTTGATCATATCGCCATTGTGAGCATTGGACGCGATAATATTGATGGCGGTGATTTTCAGGTGTTTCGTCACAAAACCAGCGCACCACTCTTTAGTCTCCCATTGATACCGGGTGAAATGGCGGCCCTCGATGATCGTGCCCTTTGGCATTATGCTGAACCGATTACTCCCGTTAATCATGCGCAATCAGGCACGATGGATGTATTTGTACTCACAGCAACAAGGAAGTAACGATGATACCGGCAGTTTTTTCTCCCCATGCAGTACGAGGCCATTTTCCTGCATTGACGCAAACTATTGGCGGCCAACCCGTTGCTTTTTTTGACGGGCCAGGGGGGGCGCAAGTACCGCAATCTGTACTGGATGCCATGGTGACTTATCTGGGGCATTATAATGCGAACTTGGGGGGACAATTTTTTTCTGGGCATCACACTACCGCAATGATGCAACAGGCACGCGAGAGCGCCGCTGCTTTTGTCAATGCGCCATCGTCGGACTGTATGGTCTTTGGCCCGAATATGACAACGTTGACGTTTTCATTAAGTCGCGCAATCAGCCGTGATTGGCAAGTTGGCGATGAGGTGATTGTCTCGGCACTCGATCATTATTCCAATGTCTCTAGCTGGCAGCAGGCCGCACACGATAAAGGGGCTACCGTTAAGCAGGTGCGAGTGGATGAATCCAATTATTCGATCGATATGACACATCTTGCCAGCCTTATTACGGAAAAAACCAAACTGATTGCGGTGACCCTGGCCTCAAATACCACCGGTAGTTTGGTGGATGTAGCAAACGTGGTAGAGATAGCAAGAAAGGTTGGTGCCAAAGTCTATGTCGATGCTGTCCATTACGCTCCGCATTATTTGGTCGATGTACAAGCATTAGGCTGTGACTTTCTTGCCTGCTCGGCGTACAAGTTTTTTGGCCCACATTTAGGTTTTGTATATGTGGCGCCTGAGTGGGTACAGACGTTAAAACCGTACAAAGTCGAGCCAGCCACAAACCAAGGTCCCGGTCGATTTGAAACGGGTACTCAGAGTTTTGAGGCGATTGCCGGATTTATTGCGGTGGTGGAATATCTCGCGCAGTGGGGCGATCCTGATTGTTCACTAAGAGAAAGATTGGCACAAAGCTATCGCCAGTATCAGGCGCATGAACAACAGTTATCCGCCCATTTTATTGACCTGATGCAGGCCTATCCCAATGTTCACATTTATGGGATCACGGATGATGACCAGTTGGCTTATAGAACCCCAACCTTTGCGATCCGGATTGAAGGTGTCACGCCCGCAGATGTGGCGCAAGCGTTAGGGAAGCAACATTTTTGCGTGTGGAATGGCCACTTTTATGCCCAAGGTTTGTGCGAGCAGCTTGATATTTTGGACAAAGGCGGTGTGATCCGCATCGGTATGATGCATTACAACACCGTTGATGAAATTGACCGGCTACACCAAGCCTTATTGCCATTTATTAGCGATTAAGGTTAATCAATCTCTCAAGCGGCCAAAAGGGCCGCTTTTTTTAGTTAAAATTGGCCTCGATTGAGATTTAAGTGTGAATCTATTCACAATGCAACCTTGAAACGTTAGCTCGCGCATAGGCGAATGCCTATCCGTACGTTATGATCATCACTGTTAGCACTGCCCAAGAAGCTGTTCAGAAAGAAATCATTTAAAAAGAAACCAATAATAATCAAGGCGAGACCCATGACTGAAGAACAAAACGCCCTTTGGCATCAATATCTTGCGACTCTTCCCACGGACCAACGGCCAACTGATGATCAAGTAGTGGCGGACACCTTAAGTCATCACACGGTGAGAGCGAACGAAGTTGCGACATTGGTTAGTTTGAATAAAAAGAAAGCCCACTGCCGATTGCGCAGCTCTTTGGAAGATAAAAGTGCGGTGATCCCGCAAAAAGGACATTATAAGATTGTTCTTAATGGTCACCAGCGACCCGTGTGTATCGTCAAAACCACCCAGGTGAGTCATTGTCCGTTTAACCAAGTTAGCGCCGAATTTGCGGCACGTGAAGGTGAGGGAGATGGCTCTCACCAGTGTTGGCACGATGCGCATTGGGGTTACTTCTCCCAGTACGCCAAAACACACGGCCTGCATTTTGATGAGCACTCTGATGTGGTGCTTGAAGAGTTTGAGAAAGTTTATCCATTCTAAACATCAAAGCCGCGCTGAGCGGCTTTTTTGTGATCGTGAGTTATGAACAGGAACGTTTTTGTTTACTCACCTAAGTCCAAATTCATCTCATCGGCCCATGGCATGTCCGGCAAGGTGTCTAAGTTGGCTTCGTAACGTGATAGTGTGAACTGCCCGTTATTTTGACTAACGTCGTAAATCTCAACCATCAATGCGCACGCGATATATTCAATAGCTTCTTCGCGGGAATAGCCGGTCATACGCAGACGCATAACTGTCTCGGCGACTTTTTTAGGCTCTTGGTCAGTAATTTGATTCTCGACGACCGTAATCAGATCTTCGATACGCGTACTGGCTTCTTCTTGCATGGTTTTACTCGTTGTTTTTTATCGTGGCGCTATCTTAGGACATCAAACAAGCCCTAGCACGACATTTTTGAAATGCGTAAGGCGTATACGTTTCAATAACCGTGGCTAATATGTTAATGATAACTATTATCGAAAAGTATAGTGAAACAAAAGGATATGACCATGACAAAAACTCGTATCGAAAAAGACAGTATGGGGAATGTTGAGGTACCCGCGGACGCGCTGTATCAAGCACAAACACAGCGAGCCGTGAATAACTTTGTGGTCAGTGACCAGACGATGCCTGAGGATTTTATTCGCGCGTTAGCTCTGGTGAAGCATGCAGCGGCAACGGCTAACGAAGAGCTGGGCTTACTGGATGGCAATATCGCCCATGCGATTCGCCAAAGTGCCGAAGCCATTATGGATGGTGAGCATTTAGCGCAGTTTCCGGTGGATGTATTTCAGACCGGCTCAGGCACTAGCTCAAATATGAATATGAATGAAGTGCTGGCAACCTTGGCCTCTGAAAAGTGTGGTGAAACGGTCAGCCCCAACGATCATGTCAATATGAGCCAAAGCAGTAACGACTCTGTTCCTACGGCTATCCAGATCAGTGCTACTTTGGGCTGTGAAAAAGTCTTACTTCCCGCGTTAGCGCATTTACGTGACGCGTTACAGGAAAAGAAACGCAAAGTCGGCCATATTGTGAAAACGGGTCGTACCCATTTGATGGATGCGATGCCTGTGACGCTTGGACAGGAGCTGGAGGCTTGGTCGCAGCAAATAGAACATGCGATGGCTCAAGTGACACAAACTTTATCGCCGTTGCGTGCGCTCGCTCAAGGAGGAACGGCCGTAGGCACTGGGATCAATGCGCATCAATTATTTGCCGAGCGTTTTGCCAACGCAGTCTGTGCGTGTAGCCACTCCTCATTCACGGCGAGTGAGTATCCCTTTTTCGCCATTGGTAGTCAGGATGCGCTGGTGGCACTGCATGGTCAGTTAAAGACCACCGCAGTGGCAACCATGAAACTGAGTAACGATTTACGTTGGATGAACTCGGGCCCACTTGCCGGGTTAGGAGAAATTGAGCTAGAGGGGTTACAGCCGGGATCGTCTATTATGCCGGGGAAAGTGAATCCTGTTATTCCAGAATCCGCTGCTATGGTCGCGGCACAAGTCATGGGCAACGACACTACCATCACGGTGGCGGGGCAATCGGGGAATTTTGAATTGAATGTGATGTTACCTGTGATTGCCTCAAACTTACTGCAAAGTATTCATTTACTCGCAGGATCTAGCCGACTGCTGGCAGATAAAGCCATTCGTAGTTTTAAGGTCAGAGAGGACAATTTGCAAGCTGCGCTATCTCGCAATCCGATTTTAGTGACGGCGCTTAATCCTGTAGTTGGATACTTGAAAGCGGCTGACATCGCGAAAAAAGCGTATCAACAAGGCCGCCCTATTTTGGATGTTGCCGAAGAAGAAACTGACCTAGGTCGAGAAAAGCTGGCTGAGTTGCTTGATCCAACCAAACTGACACAAGGCGGTATTGCTGAGTAAAATACGGGGCGAGGAAGACTCGCCCTTTAAAGCATTAATCCATTTTTTTAAGTGCAATGGCATTCATACAAAAACGTAAGCCGGATGGCTCGGGACCATCAGGGAAGACGTGACCCAGGTGAGCATCACAGCTGGCACAGGTGGTTTCAATACGCGTCATGCCATGGGTTGTATCTTTGTGATAGGCAATGGCATTGTCTTGCGCTGGCTGGGTAAACGACGGCCAACCTGTGCCTGAATCGAACTTTTCGCCGGCATCAAACAGCAAGGTGCCGCAGCACACGCAGCCGTAGAGGCCTGGCTCAAATAGGGTACACATGCCCGAGCTAAACGCGCGTTCTGTGCCCTTTTGGCGTGTCACTCGGAAAGCGTCATCACTGAGTTGTGCTTGCCACTCTTGTTCGGTTTTTTCGACTCGCGACGGCGGTGTGAGATTGCCGTTTTCACTTCGAGCGACGATGTCTTGCCATGTCAGCATGATGTTATTCCTCTTGTTGACCGGACAGGCGTCCGTGCTACAGGCGTCTAGTGTTATGAATCCTGGTGATCGATGCAAGTAGTACGACTGCTTTTTACTGCTGGGATCAACTTGATAGGGTGCCAATCCCCCATTTTATTTCATCATCGAGATCATCTTTCACTTGATCGCGATAATCTTCCATATGTTGCTCAATCAAGTCATCGGGCTGTGAGAAGAACGCAATATGGAAAATCGCATCCCCTTCATTCACCACAGGGAGGGTATGCTGACCAATGACGATACCACTTTGCTGGGCTTTGATTTCGGTTTCTGTTGTGCCTGCGGGATCACTGATAATGCCAATGACTTGATCGCGGTTGACACTTTGTCCGAGCGCCACGTGACTTCTCAATAAACCATCAGCTTCTGCACGCACCCATTTTGTTGATCGGGCTGTGACGGGCTGATAAGGCGTTTT
Organism: Salinivibrio sp. IB643; assembly: GCF_001996105.1. NCBI lineage: Bacteria > Pseudomonadati > Pseudomonadota > Gammaproteobacteria > Vibrionales > Vibrionaceae > Salinivibrio > Salinivibrio sp. IB643. The sequence continues at coordinate 73,854 of NZ_MUFF01000005.1, read as the reverse complement.
TCGACGTGTTTGGCGTAACATGCCCAGGTAGCGCATCACACGAATCACCCCTCGTACACCGGCATTAATCGCATAAGGCTCAAAACGAAGCGCCTCACCGGCTTCATAGGTGATCACGGGAATATCAATACGCTCAGCTTCGGCGCGTAGCGATCCTTCACGCAATGCGGCATCGACCACCACAGGCGCGCCAAATGCGGTTGCCATCGCCGCCGCCTCTTGATTCTCCAGATTGGCTCTAATCTGAGGCAAGTTGGTGCGATGAATGGCCGCGGTATGTAAATCGATAACATGGCTACATTGGCGAATCACTTGCTCAAAGAGCTGATACGCCATTCTTCCCGCTATTGATCCTCGCTCTGAGCCGGGGAATGAGCGATTTAAATCTCGGCGGTCAGGGAGATAACGTGATTTGTGAATAAACCCAAACACATTCACTACAGGAATCGCGATTAAGGTGCCATGTAGCTTTTTCGGATTGATTTTGGCCATGACTTGACGAACCACTTCAATGCCGTTGAGCTCATCTCCGTGGATGGCGGCACAAACAAGCAGCACAGGGCCATTTAATTTACCATGCAGTACTTCAACACTGACGTTAAGCGGTGAATGTGTGTACAAACGAGCAATTTCAAGTTCGAGACTCGCTCGCTGACCGGCTTGAATATGTTGTCCACCGAGCTCGATGGCGTCGCCTTGTTTAGCCCTTGCCACGCGTGCGTGTCCTCTGAGGTTTGGCATTTTTTTCTATATAATCAACCACTAGTCCGGCAACATCTTTTCCTGTTGCGCGCTCGATGCCTTCTAAACCTGGTGATGAATTGACTTCCATGACCAACGGGCCACGTTCTGAACGTAACAGATCGACGCCCGCGACATTCAGTCCCATGGCTTTGGCTGCCGCCACTGCGGTTCTGCGCTCCGTAGGTGTGATCCGAACGAGAGTCGCGGTCCCGCCACGATGGAGATTCGATCGAAACTCGCCAGGTTGTGCTTGGCGTTTCATCGACGCAATCACCTTATCGCCGATAACAAAGCAGCGAATATCAGCACCGCTTGATTCTCGAATATATTCTTGCACTAAGATATCGGCTTTAAGGCCCATAAATGCTTCGATCACACTTTCTGCAGCTTTTTTGGTTTCGGCGAGCACAACGCCAATACCTTGGGTTCCCTCAAGCAGTTTCACCACCACTGGCGTGCCTCCGACCATCGTCAGCAAATCGGCAATATCACCCGGTTTACTGGCAAAACCAGTGTGCGGCATACCGATGCCTTTGCGTGATAGCAGCTGCATAGAACGCAGCTTATCCCGCGAACGTGTGATGGCGACAGACTCGTTCATCGGAAAGACGCCCATCATTTCAAACTGGCGTAAGACAGCACAGCCATAGTAGGTAACGGACGCGCCAATACGTGGAATAATCGCATCGAACCCACCGAGATCTTCCCCTGCCAAATGAATAGACGGTTGGGTTGAGTTGATACTCATATAGCAGCGTAATGCGTCGATGATCTTGTAATCATGGCCACGTTGTTCGCAGGCTTCGATGAGGCGGCGCGTAGAGTAAAGATTTTTGTTACGCGAAAGAATACCGAGTTTCATTGCGCTTGGGGTTCCTTATTTACCGAGGAGGAATGAAGACATGGGATCGACAATGATCTTACCTGCCATTGCGGTGCGTCCCAGTAACATACGAAATCGCATGTTATCGCGTGCGGTGAGTGTCATTTCGATGGGATAACACAAGGTTCCCGCTTTTATCGTTGTTTGTATCACATATCGTAGTTGCTCGTGTCCTCCGGAATCACGCACGAGGCGTCGTGCGAGAACCGGTGCTTCGGCTTGAATGGCGGTTTCGTCATCGCCTTGGTTTGGATGGACCCAGAATCTTACCCACGCCTGGCCGCTTTTCTCGAACTCTTCAATTTTAAACGTGTGTAAACAGGAGGTGCGTGCACCCGTATCGATTTTCGCTTTGATGCGGGCTATATCGAGCTCAGGGAGGCTCATCCATTCGCGCCAACCGACACAGATTTTATCGTTCGATTTTACAGGCATTGTCATCATTACTCGTTGTTATTTAGCTCTTGTCTCACCATAGACGCGATAATGATTATGCGTGGTAAGATTCAGAAAAATCAGCGATGATATGTGATAACCATCGCATACCAATTGCGGCGATGTCATGGCATTTTGGAGGCGACGGATGATCCTCATCGGGCCTGGCCAATGCGTTTTCCGCCCATCGTTTCGTTATAAAGGGAATACCATGCAAACCAGTGAGAGACAAGAAGTGATTGATGATCTGCTGTCAAAAGTCGATCAAGGTTCGTTTGATATCGTGCAAGACATTGAGCAAGCACATAGTTTAGATAGTCTTGCGTTATTGTTAGAAGCCTTACCGTTAACCGATCGTGTGGGATTCTGGGAACAACTGTCGTCGTCATTGCAGCTGCCTGTGTTGGCTGAAATGCGAGATGATGCCAGTGAAGCGATTATCCGCGCGGTGGATGATGATCAGCTGCATGCACTATTCGCCGACTTGGATGCTGATACCTTACTTGAGCTGCAAGATGTGCTGACCGAGCCGTTACTGGAAGAAGCGCTAGGTCGGATGGATTCAGAGCAAAAGCAACGTTATGCCTCCGCCCAGCAGTATGCAGATAATCAGGTTGGGCATTGGTGTGATCATCAGCCTTTGGTCGTTCCTGCAAAAACGAAAATTAACGTGGTATTACGATGGTTGCGGCGTGTCATGCCTAAGTATTGTGATCACGTATTTGTGGTCGATAGTCGAGGCTTTTGGGTGGGTGCGGTGCCAATCCACCAGTTATTTGGCGCGGATGGACGATTAAAAATTAGTGAGCTGGTTCGAGACCAATTCCCCAGCTTGAATGCGCGCGATGACATCTACGCCAGTGCTGACAAAGTGGCAAACAGTGAAGAGATTGCCCTACCCGTACTCGACGAGGGCGGTCTCTTGATTGGTCGTTTCGATTTGGGCACCGCCTATGAGATGCAGGCCGAGCGTGCCGAAGCGCAAATTATGGCCTCTGCGGGTCTAGATGAAGACGAGGACTTATTCTCGCCGGTGATGAAAAGTGCTCGAAATCGCGCACTATGGCTGGGTATCAACTTAATGACGGCCTTTCTCGCCTCCTGGTTTATCGGTTTGTTTGAAGCTACGCTACAACAAGTGGTGGCGCTGGCGGTATTAATGCCAGTTGTTGCATCCATGGGAGGAATTGCCGGCAGCCAAACGCTCACCTTGATCGTACGTGGTTTAGCACTTGGACAAATTTCTAAGGCCAACTTAAAACCCCTGCTTACGAAAGAGTTTAAAGTCGGCTTATTTAATGGGATTTTATGGGCTGTGGTGATTGGTGTTATTGCAGGATATTGGTTTGATAGTTGGGGCTTAGGTGCGGTGATTGGGAGTGCAATAGTCGCTAATATTATCAGTGCTGCCTTGGCAGGAATATTTATTCCAGTGCTATTAAATAAACTGAAAATTGACCCAGCACTCTCCGGCTCAGTGATCTTAACCACGGTGACGGACATTGTCGGCTTTGTCGCCTTTTTGGGTTTAGGGACACTGTTTCTGCTATAATTTTTCCGACGATAATTTGCTTTTTTCGACCCCAAAATCTTTCGAAAAAAGTGCTTTCGATCAAAAAAGCGCTCATGAAGGGAATGAGCGCTTTTAGTTATTACGCGTTGGCCAACGGCACAGAGGTATCTGTTGTCTGTGGCTCTTCCGCTTCCAGTTGTTTACCGTCTGCGATGGGAAGCAGCTTCTCGCAATACAATGTCATAATATCTTCACGGATCAGCTGCTCCAGTTCCGCTGCGCGCTCTGTTGGGCAAAAGAGTCGAACGTGAACAAGCTGTTCGCCTGTTTCGGTGTGCGATAAATATAAATGTGGCTCAGGGCCGGGTAAATCGACGCCCGCATGACGCTCTATCACATGATTGTATCGCCGAGCGATATCCATAAAATCTTCACTATGATCGTCAATACGTGCCAATAACGCGGGAATATGCGGATATAAATTAATATCGCCGCGGATCACCAGATGAAAATGGTGATACACATACCGTTTCATAAAGTTAAGATTTTTCACCGTGGTGGCAAAGAACAAGCTATTTGGGAGGGTCGCGGTTTTTCCGGTATAGCAATAATGGCCATTATGGGTATCAATTTCTTGAATTTTCGTCGCCATTAAATTGTGTTCGATCACTTCACCGCGTGTATTACCGACTTCAATCCAATCGCCAATACGAAACGAGCGAGAGCTCGCGCGTTGAATTGAACCGGTGAAACATAAAATGATCTCTTTTGAGGCGACGACAACAGCAACGGCGATGGCAGTCAATGATAACGCAAATTCATTGATTTCGGTGTTCCAAAACAGGAATAGAAAAAGTAACAGGGTAGTAAACGCCCCGTTTTTCGTGCGAGACATCCATTTACGCTGATCTTCGCTAAGAAAATTACTGTCACCACGAATGTGGCGTAGGATCAGTCGGCGAACGAKACTGACTACGACAACCACTCCGACGGTGGTTAATAACTTGTTTTCTAACAGTAGTTGGACAATATTGCTTAACTCAGACAAAAAATCTATCTCCATGGTTTCCGTTAACKCCTACCCGAGTGRTKGCGCTATTYTGCCCCYAAGTGAACAAAAATAAAACGCATACTTTGCAAATAGTGTTCATTCCGCTGTCCGTCACCAAGATATAAGCTTATGGGTCGTGCGTGTTTGAGCGTCGGGTGTGGTGGTTTGAAGGACATRTAAAAAAKCCCTCATAAAAACAAGGGCTTTGACGGGGGTTTGTGAGTTAAACGGCTTAACTGCCAATGACTCCGCCGTCTTCTTTGGTGATCATGATGACCGAAGAGCGCGGTATAGCGTTGCCACCAGCAGGAAAGTGAGCACCAGGGTGTTGGACGCCGACAAACATAGTGCGTGAATCAGGGGTAAACGTCAGCCCTGTGATCTCACATGAGGTAGGCCCCGTGAGGAAGCGACGAATTTCGCCTGTTTGAGTATCCGCGCATAACATTTGGTTATTGCCCATACCGGCAAAATCGCCTTCGTTGGAATAATTGCCGTCGGTTTGGATCCAAAGACGTCCGGCGCGATCAAAGCCGATGCCGTCCGGGCTATTAAACATATTGTCTTTGTTGATGTTGTCTGTGCCTGCCATTAAGCCAGATTGCTTTTCAGGATGGCCTGCCATCACAAAAATATCCCACTCAAAGGTGTCACGGGTATGATCGCCTTGAGTAGGAGCCCAACGAATAATATGGCCATAAGGATTTTCCGTGCGGGGGTTAGCGGCATTGAGGGGTTGATTGTCTTTGACGCCGCGGTACTTATTATTGGTTAACGTGCAGAAAACGTGTTTTTTGTCGGCATGCACGGCCACCCATTCTGGGCGGTCCATGGTAGTGGCCCCCACTTGTGTTGCTGCTTCTCGGGCAAAAATGAGCACGCTGGCCTCATCAGGAAAGCCGTTTTCTGGCGTGAGACCGTTTTTGCCAAAGGTCAGCGCTAACCATTCACCTTGGCCGTTTAGCTCGTCGTCGCTGCCAGTAAATTTGGCGACATACAAGGTGCCATTTTCGAGCAAATCACGATTAGCGCTACCTTTACTCGGATCGTATTTTCCCTCAGAGACAAACTTATAAAGGTGTTCGCCACGCTCGTCGTCACCCATGTAAACCACAACATGACCATCGTCATTAACAGTGAGTGCGGCATTCTCGTGTTTAAAGCGCCCTAGTGCACTGCGCTTTTTCGGCGTTGAGTTCGGATCCATAGGATCAATTTCAACCACCCAACCAAAGCGATGTGGCTCGTTGGGATGTTTAGCCACATCGAAGCGTTCGTCATGTTTGTACCAATCATAGCCCCAATCAGAATCGCTGATACCGTAGCGCTGATACGTTTTGCCCAAGGTAACGTTTTTTGCGCTGGCAAAATAGCCGTTAAAGTTTTCTTCGCAGGTCAGGTACGTGCCCCAGGGTGTTTCGCCATTAGCACAATTGTTAAAGGTGCCCAGRATCKTTTTTCCTGAAGGATCGGCGGCGGTTTTGAGTAACGAATGCCCGGCTGCGGGGCCCGTCATGGCCATTTCAGTGTAGGCCGTAATACGACGATTCAAGCGGCCCTCTTGGTTGACGTGCCAGCGGCCATCCATTTTTTTCAACTCAACCAAAGAGACGCCATGCGCCGCTTGTGACTTACGTGCATCATCGGCCGWAATATTTTTACCGCCGTGCTCAAATAAATATTCATCATTGATGTATTCATTATTTACCGCTAATAAAGCACGATCACTGGCTAGAGGAAAAAACGTCATGCCATCATTGTTATCACCAAATTGGAGTGCTTGGGCATCGGCGCCATTTTGTTGGGAAAAAGCAGGTGCGTTAGCGAAAAGAGGATCGCCCCAAGAGACCAGTACGTCAGCTTTATATCCTGAAGGTACGTTCACTGTATCAGTTGTTGATGTTGGGATCGCCTCAAAGCCGAGCAGTTCACTTTGGCTCATTGTATCTGCTACTGCTTTCGCAACTGGATTGGCAGCAAAAAAAGCGACAGCACTRGCCGCTCCGGTGCCTTGTAAAAAACGGCGACGACTTAATGCTGCATCAATAAAGCGGTTGAACTCAGGCTCTGTATCTAATGGWCGTTGATCAATATGCTTGCTCACGGCATGGTTCCTTTCTGATCGTGATTAAAKAGTTATAYTGWCCCATCATAAATTGTGGGCGCGATCAAAAGGATGGTGAGCCACTGTTAAAACCTCATGAATCATTGGTTAACTTCYTGAGTCAGCCGGGATCCGTGCGCACAGGATCACGCTTCAACATAGTTTACACTTCACCGCCTGACTGATGTGAGGRCTAGTGCTGGTCAAAGTAATCCTTGCGCCGGATATATTTATCCATGTAATGGTAGGCAATCGGGCGCGTTAACCAACTATAGAGGACGCGCAAGATTCGRAATAAAGAGGGTGTATTGGTATAAATTTTATTCTCGTGTAACCAAAGTAATCGTCCTACATGCCAGTACACGAAGGGAATGGCAGGTAAGAATGTGACCATATCGACATCACAACAGATACGATAGGTACGTGTTGAGAAAGGGTATAATTGCTTAAAACGCCACATTCCGGCAGCCGGCTGTCCAAACGTCACGATGCGCTTGATYGCCCCGCCAAATTGATGATTTAGCTTTGCTGCAGCGAYAATCGCCATGGCGCCCCCTGAAGAATGGCCGATAAAAGAAATATGTTTACCTGCRTGTAAAAAAGGGGTTAACGCAGAGATTAATTTAGTGAGTACTGTCTCTCCTTCAAGCACGGTGTGATCGGCCGCTTGGGCAATATCCGCAAATTGGCTGTCTGTCATGTGTCGGTATTGGCGTTTGTGCGGTTGCCATGACAAACTTTTTTGTGTGAGAAGATAGTGAAACCCCCAATGGACGTGACACTTCTTACCATCGATAGTGATCGTTTTAGGCGTGCACGCACAGTTGACCAACCAATCCCAGGCGGTTTGCGAACCACGAAAGACCACGACCGCGTCATCGTTTTCCCGCCAMAGCACCCGGATAATACATCGTCCCCATCGGTCATAAATATCACGCCGRCCATGGGGACTGAATCCATACTGGGTGTGRTCAAAATAGGTAGGGTAAGAGGCACGACAGAGTATRGCGTATCGCTCATATTGATAGCGTTTYAATCGCTTCATACAAGAGCCTATTTCATGAGTATTGGACTCAGGCTATCGAAAAAACATGACGAAACAGCGAAACGATCAATGAATAGCGCGCTCRATCACCGCGCTAATAATTGTTTAGGAARGGTTCTAAATGCGTATCATAAGTGAGCGCTTGAATCGGGCCACGGTGGGTGATCAAAAAGGCAGCATTCGTGCAATTACCAATCCCAATAATAACTTGTACCAACAGCCGTAAATCTCTTAACCAACGTTGCGTCTGCTCTTGACTCCAGTCTTCACGATATAGCCCCATATGATACTCAACCCACCAATAGGCGCCGCGAATAAATGCCTTCATTACCGACTCTGCCGCTAGGATCTGTTCAGCRGTACCAGAAAAGTCAAAATCGGGTGAGATGGGTTTGCCTTGCGTAAACGCGACATAGTTTCGACAGTGGCGAAAGAGCGCGAGCTGAAGTCCGGCTGCAGAATCATAGTGAGGGAGAGATAAGGTCGTGACAGGGAGATGTTTGATAGATCGACGAAACAATGCCGCCGTGCGCTTACCGGGCATCAGATGCTCTATCGCGTAAAATAAATCCAAACTGATAAGCTGATTATTCAAGAGTACTCTTCACTATATTGGCACAACACACTTATCCTGCCTGAATGGGCGGCTCGAGTATACAATATCGTATACTGAATTGAAGCATTAACTGATTCGCTCCCTCAAAAGAAGGCGTTGACAGCGTTGCTCTGATAATTCTCACTTACTCTATGCCATAGCGCGCTTTTAGTGCAGATATCGCCTCTTGCTTATCGGATAGAAACTGATTGAATTCGTCGATGAGCTTGGGATGATGGATGGTGGATAGCCGCTGAGTCCCTTTTTCATGGGGCAAGGTATCATCAAAGCGTACTGACCCTTTTTTAAAGCCCATTTGGTCAAGATAAAACTGTGCAACAGCGATATTGGCATAGCCGCCATCAATGCGACCGCTGACAAGCTTCATCATCAAAGAATCATATTTGTAACTCTCATTTAAGCGTGTTTGGCCCGAACGGATACGTGATTGATAAAGTTCAGGGGTAAAGCCYACGACGGCTCCTAGTCGCTGTAATTGGTCAATAGGTTGGCCATAGTTTTGGTCGATAACCATGACGCCGTCGATATAATCAACCACAGGCTCGCTATAAATGACATTGACGCCTTTTTTGATGTCGCGATCCCAATCAGGACTATCTGGATATTTAAGATCAACGACACCATCGACAAAACGGGAAGGAAGGCTTGTGAGTGGTAAAGCTTTGTACACAAATCGATAGTGATGCGTGTTGGCGAACATATCGAGTAACTCGCGATTAAACCCTGAATAACTGCGATTAGAATACGCTGAAAAGGGATAATACTGAGAAAAGCTCTGTACGCCGACCACATAAGTCGTTTTGGCATTCACGGATACCGAGACACTCATAATCAGTAATAAAGCCCATAATCTTTTCATCGTTCCTATCCGACTTTCGTTGATTTTCCTCTTGTTAGTGTAGACACAGAGACCGCACCTGTCTTTGCGTGCTCGGCTGTTATTTTACAACATCGACTTTCACTTATCCTTTTTTGGCACGCATAGCTGTCGATAAATCATTCGGTTRTCGGTCACATTTTGCGCGTAAATATTTGAATGAACATTCGGTATGTTTTATTTTTTCACTTGGACTTTCAAATTTGATCAAATAACGATGAATAAGCATGAAATTGCGTCGCGGGCGATGCGGCAACATATTCTTTCAACCACATTRGAAATCGTTGGTAATGAAGGGCTTGCGGCACTCACAGCAACAAAGCTGGGTAAAAAAGCGGGGATCAGCAAAGGCGCGCTCTATCATCACTTTGATAATCTTGATGCAGTAAAATATGCGGCTGTGGATGAGCTCATTTCGATGTTTTTAGCCGTGGCTGAACCGGCTAATTTCGAGGACTTTGAAAGTTATTTAGCGGTGACAGGCGATACCTTATACATGACCATGCAATGCGAGCCTTATGCGATGAAGGCGATGTATAGCTTCACGACTCAAGCATTATTTGATGGGCAATTTCGTGCGGCAATACAACGTTTCTCTCAGCACGGCTTAACCGAATATACCCGAGCAATTGAGTACTTTTATCAAGGGAAGATTCCGCAGTATCAGATAGATACGGCAATTCGGGTGGTGGACGCTTTCTTTCTTGGGGCGGGCTTACAAAGCTATTTATCGCAAGGCGAGGATCGGTTTCGTCAGAGTTGGGCGTTGTTTTCACAAATGTTATTAACCCAACTTGATGAAAAATAGAGCGCCATCTCTGAGGTGAGGCGCTCTAATGTGTCAAGTACGGAGCTATACTAGCTCAGCGTTGTGATAGACGTTTTGTACGTCGTCGCAATCATTAAGCATGTCGAGGAACTTTTCAAAACGTTCAATATCATCGCCACTGACCTCAGTATCGATTTGAGGGACAAAGGTGATCTCCTCAAGATCAATCGGCGTGTCGCCAAGAAAGTCGCTCAGCGCATTTTTCACTTTGAAAAACTCTGTATGAGGCGCGAAAACCGTAATCACCCCTTCGTCTGCTTCGATGTCGGAGACATCCACATCAGCCATGACCAGGGCTTCCAGCGTGCCTTCTTCATCTGTACCTTGAAATTGAAACACCGCTTGATGTTCAAACATATGAGACACCGCGCCCGGTGTACCAATTTTCGCATCATTTTTGACAAAGCATTGGCGAACATCCATGTAGGTACGGCTGTTGTTGTCGGTTAAACAATCAACAATCACCGCACAGCTACCAGGGCCGAATCCTTCGTACCGAGCTACTTCATAGTTCTCACCACCAGAGCCATTAGCTTTATCAAGTGCCTTGTCAATGACATGCCCAGGCACTTGATCTTTTTTGGCTTTTTCCATCAAGCGGCGCAGTGATAGATTACTCTCTGGATCTGAGCCACCATTTTTAGCACATACGTAAATCTCTTTACCGTATTTTGAGTAAACCTTAATTTTTGCGCCTTGGGTTTTGGCCATTGACGCTTTACGAACTTCAAAACTTCGTCCCATTGGGAATCTCTCTTAATAACGCTTTCGCAGATACGGGGTGATTCTATCAAGAGAGTGTTCCTTTGCACCAGTAAATGCACTGACCTTGGACAAAGTCAGTGCGATAGACACGAATMATRCTCTCTTGGCGTCTAAATGGCCCTTGCCTGAGTCACTGGGCTTTGGCTTATTCTTGGCTTAAATGACTGGCATAGAGCTTAGGCCTGCGGTGCTTCAAGTTGGTGACTGAGCCTCGTTCATGCAGCATTTTGAGTTTATCAAGGTCAACATCCGCGAAGATCATCATCTCAGTATTTGCGTTCGCCTCTGCGAGTGTCGCATCGTGAGGGAAATACACATCAGACGGTGAAAAGACCGCCGACTGGGCATATTGAATATCAACGTTATCGACACGGGGCAAGTTGCCGACACTACCACCAATAGCAACATAACATTCGTTTTCAATTGCGCGAGCTTGAGCGCACAAACGGACTCGAAGATAACCATTTTTGGTGTCTGTCCAGAAAGGAACAAATAAAATCTGTACCCCTTGCTCGGCAAGGATCCGCCCTAACTCTGGGAATTCCGCATCATAACAAGTAAGAATGCCAACGCGGCCTGCGTCGGTTTCGATAACTTTTACTGTATCACCGCCATCGATCACCCAGTCTCGTTGCTCATGTGGCGTGATATGGATTTTGTACTGTTCGTCAATGCTGCCGTCTCGATGCATCAGGTAAGACACATTGTAGAGCTTGCCATCTTCGAGGACTGGCATACTCCCTGCGATAATATTGATGTTGTAAGTCACCGCCAGCTGAGAAAAGCGTTGTTTAATGGCTTGGGTAAACTCACTTAGAAAACGTATCGCCTCCACCGAGCGTTTATCTGGTGCAAGCCCCATTAACGGCGCACAGAAAAACTCCGGGAATAGGGCAAAATCCGATTGATAATTGGCTAAAGAAGAAACAAAAAACTCGACTTGGTTGAGCAGGTCGTCAACGGATAACACGTGGCGCATCTGCCATTGCACAACCCCGAGGCGCACAATGGTTTTATCAATATCGTGCACCGATGAAGCGTCTTTTTCATAAAAGAAGTTATCCCACTCCAATAATGTTGCGTAGCCTGCGGATTTATCATCTTCGGGCAAATAACGATTCATTAACCGTTTGACGTCAAAGTCATTAGACAGTTGAAACGAGAGGATAGGATCGTGAATCTCTTTACGTCTTACCTTATTAATGTAGTCGGTCACTGACACATCGGTATGTTTGTGATAGCCAGGAATGCGCCCACCCGCTAGAATTGCCTTTAGATTTAATGCTTGGCAAAGATCTTTGCGCGCCTCATAGAGACGACGTCCCAAGCGGTGCCCGCGGTAGTCCGGATGCACGAACACATCTAACCCGTAAAGCGCATCACCTTTCGCATCATGGAATACTACGCCGTCGTCAGTAATGATATCGCTATAAGTATGAGGGAGAGAAAAACGGTTGTAAGAGACTTTGAGTGTGAGGGCAGCGGCGACGATTTTTCCGTTATCTTCAATGCATATCTGGCCATCAGGGAAGGCCGTTACCAGTTGCATGATCGTGCTTTTTGGCCAAGCACCGCCGACATCCGGAAAGACGAGGTCCATCAACTCTGCTAAGGGTTGATAATCGCCAACTTCTATAACACGCAAGTTAAGTAGCGTGGCGGTGTTTTCATCCATTACACGTTCTCCTATTGATAGCTGAGCGACCATTATGACAAAGTTTGATGTCTAAGTTCACGTTTGTTGATTGCTGGATTTCCACCTTTGCAGGCTTACCGCTTCGTTGCGGAGCTCGCTATACAGATAACTGCTGAGTAAAAAGCCAAATAGCCAATAATGCAAAGACGATAGCCATAATTTTGTGTTGATAGTTTTGAATGCGGGTGTTAGTCAGCATCTGTTTGCCAAGTTTACCTACGATCGCGACCAGTATGATATTAAACGCAAGGCCGAGTACATTAAGTAGAAGGCCGAGCGTTAATAGCTGAGTGCTCGATGATGCTTGTATCTGCTGTGAGATAAACTGCGGCAAGAATAAAACAAAAAAGAGTAACGCTTTAGGGTTGAGCAGGTTCGTCATCACGGCACGCTTRTAGAGATAGCGCCCCATTTTTTGTTGATACTGTACCGCTTCGCTTTCAGCAGGTGATGCTCTCCACGTATCAATACTCATTTTGAGTAGATACGCTGAACCAACATACTGGAGARCCGTTAACGCAATCGGGGACATTGCAATCACGGCTGAAACGCCAGTGGCCGCTAATACGGTAAGAATCAGTCCAGAGGTAGCGTTGCCTAAACTCGCTGCAACACCGACCCGTCGACCATAGCTAAGACTCGCGCTAATAATCAATAACATATCTGGCCCGGGGACGAATAGCAGCGCGGCAACGGCTGTTAAGTAAACAGGAAGCAAATTAGGGTCGATCATAAACGAAGARCACTTAACCAAATAAAGTGCGGCATTCTACCTTCTATCTAGGCATTATCAATAATGATTAAACATTAGGCTGGTGGTTTATAAGGGTAAGCTTGGCCAACTACGCGAAAAATACGCATAAAAATGCCCCCAAGTTGGAGGCATTTTCAAACTCACAATGTGTTGCTGCTGGGTTATGCAGCACGCACTGTCGGTTTTGGTGCGGGCTTTTCAATAAAGCAAGCGTGTAATGCACAGATAGCGGCATGGTAATACTTATCAAGGACAACGTATTGCACATCCACATCGCGCATTGAAGAGTGAGCCGCTTTAGGGTTGATCTCCGCATCAAGTAGCGCAAGCATCCCTTTACTCATTGTCTGGTTTGAGTCGATACGGCTGCCGATAACAGAAATTAGTGCGACCATTTCACCGGTAATCTTCGCTTTTGGATATAGCTTTTCAACCCGATTGATGACCTTATCTTGGCTCGCGGTCTTACCATCTAAGTAGTAAGTAATGGAGTTAGCGTTCATCTCTTTACTGATTAGCTGAACGTTCTCTTCACGAATGATTTCCATCACGTCGTAACTGACTTGATCACAATGTCCAACCATTGATTGGTCAAAAATGTGTAGCGCAAGCACTTTGTCACGGCCAGCAATGATTTCGATCTCATTGTCCTTTGGACGGTATTTGTGAGAGATCACCGTACCAGCATGCTCAGGTTCAAAGGTATTTTTAACGACCAGCTCAATGCCTACAGCACGCATGCCAGAGGCCGCGTTAGGATGAATCGCTTCCATGCCAAGGTTTGCCAGTTGATCGGCCACATCGTAGTTGCTGAGGCCCATAGGCTGTACACGTTCAGGGCCGACAATGCGGGGGTCTGCACTGCTCAAATGGTATTCTTTATGAATCACGGCGCTGCTTGCCTTGGTCAGCACTGCAATTCGGCTAAAGGTCATTTCACTGTAGCCGCGGTCGTAGGTCTTCATCAGACCTTCATCACAGTAGACGTAGCCGGTAACGATGGGCAGCTCATTGCTGAAATCAATGTCGTCCATCGCATTGGCGATGACTGTATTGAGATCTCCTTTACCTTCATCCGGATTGTCCCAACCAGACAGGTCGACAAATCGTGAGTTGATGCCAACACTTTCGAGGAGCAGCGTCGAGTTRTGTGCACTATGTGCTTCACCAATTGACGACAGGAACTCACGGACTTGCGGCAAATAGCTTTCCAGAGAAAACTGCCCATAGTTACAGGTTTCGAGTATGCCTTCGATACAGCTATGCGCTTTTTCCATTCGCTGGCGAATAAAATTATCGGCACGCTCACGAAAAATAGGGTCAGGGAACATGTTACTATTAATTAATAGCATACGCTGCTCTAGCTCATCCAATGCATCACGCCATTTTGGGTTGTTCGCGGCRAGTAAGCGATAAATGCCTGGTTTACCCGAACGCTTACACTCCAGCAATGCATCCGTGATGCCAGCGTAAGCAGAAACAACAAAAATTCGGTTATATGGGTTTGACGGGTACAAAAAGATGTTATCCATGACAGCGTCATAGGCTGACATCGACGTACCGCCGATCTTTTCAACGGTATGATTCATGTGAGCTCCTTGTGGGCTTTATGAACAAAAAGGTCGATTGGGTTTACAGGGGCAGCATCCCGCTGCCCCTTGACGGTTAATCGACTAATGGATAAACACCGTTCTCATCGTGTGTCTCTTTCCCTGTGATGGGCGGGTTGAACACACAGGCCATGACCATATCAACACCTTTATTTGCGCGTAGCTGGTGCTCGTCATGTTTATCTAGAATATACAGCGTGCCGGGTTTGATCGGATAAACCTTGCCATCGTCAGTCGTTTCAATCTCACCCTCACCAGACATGCAATAGACTGATTCTAGATGATTTTGATAATGGATATGCGTATCTGTGTTCGCATAAATGGTGGTGATATGGAATGAAAATCCCATGTTATCATCACGTAGCAACATGCGTACGCTTTCCCAATTTTCTGCGACCACGCGGCGATCACTGTTTTGACATTCTTCTAATGTGCGGACAATCATTATTGTTCCTTATTATTTGTCTATTCGTTATGTCTTTATGATGCTTTTTTGAGCTTCTCTTTCTTGTACTGCTCAACGGACTTAACGAAAATTTGTAAGCCTTTCTCCATTTCAGCTTCACTGACGGTCAGCGGAGAGAAGAATTTAATCACTTCGTCTTCTGGGCCGGCTGTTTCGATGATCATGCCATTATCAAAGCACAAGCTGGTAATGTCGTCGGCAATATCACCGTTCTTACAGGCAATACCCTGCATCAATCCTCGTCCTTTAATTATCTCAAATAAGTCGCTATTTTTAGCAAGCATATCTTGCAGGACTTTGTTGAGCTGATCCGCACGCGCTTGAATATGGGTTTGGAACTGATCATCTAGCCAATAGGTTTCGATGGCTTCGGCAGCGGTCACAAAGGCATGGTTGTTACCACGGAATGTACCGTTATGCTCACCTGGTGCCCATTGATCTAGCTCAGGTTTGAGTAGAACGACTGCCATAGGTAAGCCGTAACCACCAATGGATTTGGACATGGTCACAATATCAGGGTTGATGCCTGAAGGCTCAAAGCTAAAGAAAGTCCCCGTACGCCCACAACCTGCTTGAATATCATCGACAATCACCAGGATATCGTGTGCTTTACAGATAGTTTGTAAGCGTTGTAACCATTCATTAGATGCGGCATTTAAGCCACCTTCACCTTGAACGACCTCAAGTAATACAGCGGCAGGTTTATCACCACCGGTTAAACCGCTTGAAGCGTCATTAAGCATCGTCTCAAACAAGGTGAGACCATCAACGTTCGCATAGCCGTCATACGGAATACGCGTGACTGAATTATTGACTGGAATACCGCCGCCACCACGATGGTGATGGTTACCTGTCACCGCGAGTGCACCATAAGTACAACCGTGGAAGCCATTAGTAAAAGAAACAATGTTTGAACGCCCAGTCACTTTGCGAGCTAGCTTCATTGCCGCTTCCACAGCGTTGGTACCAGTAGGGCCTGTGAATTGGAACTTGTAGTCCAAACCACGTGGGGCCAAGATGTGATTTTTAAATACTTCGAGAAAGCGTGCTTTCGCCTCTGTATACATGTCTAGGCCGTGTGTAATGCCGTCTTTCTCGATATAMTCGATCAGCGCTTTTTTCAGCGTCGGATTATTGTGTCCATAGTTCAGTGAACCAGCGCCGGCTAGAAAATCAAGGTAGCGCTTACCGTCTACGTCAGTCATCCAACAGCCTTTTGCACTCTCAAATACAACGGGAAAGTTGTTGGCATAACATTGAACATTTGATTCCTGCGACTTAAAGATATCCATAACTCATCCTGTTATTTTTTGAGTGGAATTCGGAAAAGGTATTCGGTGTCGTGCTCACCGTTGAAATGCTCTTGTTCATCAAGGAACACCGAGCGTTGACCACCAGAGCCATAGAGGCGGTCTACCTTTTTAAACAGCGCCCAAGAACCGGCGTTGTCTTCTGTGATTGTGGTTTCGATGAAGTGAACGTTTTGCGCGACTTTACGAGCCAGTAGCGCCTCAATCATCGATAGGGCAAGCCCCTCACCACGTGCTTTTGGCGACACCGCAACTTGCCAGACGAAAAAGGTATCTGGCTGCTCAGGGCGGATATAACCGGAGATGAAGCCCTGCACATCGCCTTCTCGCTCTGCAACAACACACGTTTCTTTAAAATGCGTCGCCTGTAAAAAATTACAGTAAGCGGAGTTCACGTCTAGCGGCGGGCATTGCGTGATTAGTCGATAAATGTTGCCACCATCGCCGATGGCAGGCTTACGAAACACGAACTGCGTGTTAGATTTTGTCTGTTTACGGTCGAGTACTTGAGAATCCAGCACTGCCGTATCTGTCGTTTTTGATCGCCACATAATTGTTTTGTTCTCTAACGAATTCAATTTCTATAATAGGCGATTGATTTGGTTTATCAACCCCAAATTTTTGTGTTCGGCCTGTCAATAACAAATAAAGTATTGATTTACAATAATATTTATATTGTTAAATTTTTTGTTAAAGCCAGTATTTCGAGGCATAACGTTTACTGGCCTAAAGGTGTGGGCGGGTTCCCAATCGATACGATGGTTTGCTAAACAGACTGTTTTTGCTGTCTAGTGGATGGTAAGTTGTAGATGTAGGGCAGACTCACAGCGCTGAGCAAGGCTGTGAGTCGGGATGCAAGTATTAAAGACCTTGTACCAGGAAGTCGCGATATTTCGTGTCTTCGTGAACCACGTGATGAATCCACCAATAGCGTAGAAATTTAAAAAACTCGGAGCGATAAAGCGTGGGATCGGCCTGGCACTGAAGCAGTACACATTGAGCCTGTCGCGCTAGACGTTGATGGATGGTTGCATGCTCTTTGTATGTGGGGTAGGCGCGTGCTTCAAGGATGTCTTCTTCTAGCAGAAAGTGCGAAGCGATGTAGTCACGGAAACGTTGAGCTAAGGCATCGAAGTCAGCTTTGTCATCATCGTGATGGTAAGCAATGGCCTCGTAGGTATCGTTGATAATAACCAACAATTGCTTATTGCTGTTATCCAATTCTTGATGACCGACTGTGTACTTCTCTTGCCAGCGTATAAATTTACGATCTTTGGGCTCACTAGAGGGTTGCGGTGATGCCTTTACATCTCCTAGTGTATCGGGCGCTATCGGCGTCTCTTCTACAGGTTCGGTGATGCATTCGATTTGCTGTTGTTCTTCTTCCGTAAATACAACCGCACCATTGTGCTCGAACTCTGTCGATTTGGCCGGATCAGACTGGTACATCTCGAAATAGAACTGTGGGGGTTTTTTCGCCTTGGTATGTTTGGACAGTTGCTTGACACGATTTTCAAGATCTTGCTTTTTAACAGGTTTTTTCATGAACGCGTCAACATCAAATCGGATACACTCGCTGATCACGGCTTTGGAGGCGTTTGCGGTCAGAATAATGATGGGTGTGTCGTGACGTAGATGATAGCGGCCACTTCGCATGAGACGCAACATTTCTAAACCATCGATAGGATCCATTTGTAAATCGGTAATGATAAGGCTCGGCTCGTCATGATAGGCGCGAGATATCGCCTCGGCGCCGTCTGCTGCGGTGATCACTGATTTAATACCGAGTGCCTGTGCCATTAATCCAATCGTGTCTCGGATCATCTCATGATCGTCGACAATTAAGCACGGAGATAGCATACGTCCTCCTGACAATATGATGTACTCACAGCCTAGTGGATAGCAACAAGAGCGTCTACTCGCATAGGGGCTGAATGCGATATCAATGTGGCTTAGTGTAATAACGTTAAATAACAGGTATAAAAAAAGGCGCTCTGATGAGCGCCTTTCTTCTTAAATTTGGTTTGACTTACAGGCGAACGACGTTCGCAGCCTGTGGGCCTTTTTGACCTTGCTCGATATCGAACTCAACCTGCTGGCCTTCTGCTAGTGTGCGGAAGCCTTCACCAACGATAGCACGGAAGTGAACGAATACGTCTGGACCGTTCTCTTGCTGGATAAAACCGAAACCTTTCTCTTCGTTAAACCACTTAACGGAACCATTAGCTTTGGACATGATGTCTCCTGAATATATTAACTAGGTGTTGCAGTGACGCGAGTGCCGTTAATCGACTCTATGGGCAAATATAGCGAATATCTTCAGGACAACTAACTTTCCAGCCTAACGGTGGGGTGTTTCGATGTATCTATATTCAATTGCTGCATAAATTTCCGATTATTAAAGCTCAAAAACAGCTTCAACAGGACCACGCGTTGTTTGCGCGTTAGTTTGCTCATTTTTTGACACCATATATCAAGGTGTCAACAGTAATGAGTACCGCCAACCAACACGGTTGAACAGGGCTAAGAGTACACCCAAAAAAAGATAAGGTAAAATCCTTTTTCCAATGATATGGCCATCGTTGCGACAGGCTTTTACAAAAGTGGGATCACGCTCAGAGAGTCATGTCGTCCAATCGAGATAAAAAGAAGGGAAAAAGCGACCTGAATGAGACGAGTGTCAAATTTACTATCGTTATCTGTCTTTCTATACTGACATTGGCGTATGCTTAAACTTCAGGCATGCAAGCGTTGTCGTCATGTCTGAGTCATTGTCACCCTCTATCAGCGTCGTGTTAGCGACAGTCATAGGATCCCTTAATGGATAACGTTTTTTTTGAAATATCGAGTTTTATTGGCGTGTGGATAGTACTGGCGATCTTAGTGGTTGTCGTATTGCGCAGTGCCATTACGTTTGTGCCACAAAATACTGCCTATGTGGTGGAAAGGTTTGGTAAGTACTATAAAACGATGGAAGCGGGGCTCAACGTCATTGTTCCCTTTATCGACCGTGTAGCGTATACACGGACTTTGAAAGAACAAGCGTATGATGTGCCTAGTCAGTCTGCGATTACGCGTGACAACATTTCGTTGGGTGTGGACGGTGTACTCTATATTAAAGTGCTTGATCCCTTCAAAGCCTGCTATGGCGTGAATGATTATGTCTATTCCGTCACGCAACTTGCGCAAACCACCATGCGTAGTGAAGTAGGTAAAATGGAGCTGGATAAAACGTTTGAAGAACGTGAAAGCTTGAACATTGCCATTGTCTCGGCCATCAACGAAGCGGCTCAGCCTTGGGGTGTACAAGTGCTTCGTTACGAGATAAAAGATATTGATCCTCCACGGTCGGTGCTCGAAGCAATGGAGCGTCAGATGAAGGCCGAACGTGAGAAACGTGCCGTGATCCTTGAGTCTGAAGGGGCTCGTCAATCAGATATTAACGTGGCAGAGGGTCAGAAGCAGTCACGGGTTTTAGCGGCAGAAGCGGAAAAAGCGGAACAAATTCTGAATGCGGAGGGTGAAGCGCAAGCCATTCTAGCCGTCGCTCAAGCTCAAGCCGAAGCGCTTGAAATTGTCGGGACACGAGCTATCACCGAAGAAGGTCAAAAAGCGATTCAGCTTGATTTAGCAGAGAAAGCAATTCGCGCGAAACAAGCAATTGCCAAAGAGTCATCGGTCGTCTTGTTGCCTGATTCGGGCACGGGAGCTGCGAACGTGGTTGCAGAAGCGATGACCATCATTGAATCGCTTAACAAAACAAAAAGTAGTTAGGGTAAATACGTGAGTTACTATCTTGCAGAGTTAACTATTATCATTGGTTTACTGTTGTTAGCCGCTGAAGTTTGGCTGCTCGGTTTGTCAACGATTGTCTTATTAGCTACCGGTTGTGCTGCGGTTTTAGTTGGGTTACTGGCCATGATCGGGGTCTTGCCCGAAACCGTGACCGCATTGTTTAGTGGTACTGGCATCGGCGCAGGATTACTTACTTTAGCGCTGTGGCGACCGCTTAAACGGTTACAGCATAAAGAACGTAGTCCGGACAATCGTCATAGCGACTTTATTGGACTGACCTTCGTCCTGACTGCACCATTAAGTCGCGAGCAACTGTCGTCGGCCAAGTACTCTGGAGTGACATGGCAATTGCAACTTAGTGCTAACGCAGGGGATATTATCCTGCAGCCTGGTGAGCAAGTGAAAGTGATCGGTGTGGATGTAGGCCGGTTTACTGTTGAGCCCGTTTTATCGTTACCTGAGGGTGAAGCAGAAAATTGAGGATTAAAATCGGACGCGCTGAAACGTAAGCGCAGCGTCAATAAAGCGTGACCATAACAAACAAAAAGCTCGGGAAATCCCCGAGCTTTTTTATGCTTATTGCTTAACTAAACGTGGCTTAGGCTTGCTTTAGTTGCTTTTTCAATTTTTTCAGCTTGCCTTCTTGTTTCGCAACTTTTGCTTTGGTTTTCTTGATCGATTTTTTCAGATCTTTCTTTGATACTTTCGCCATGATTTTCTCTCCTTAAGTATAGATTGCCGAAGCGTTTGCCACTGCAATACAGCTTCAATGCTGTGGTCGGGTGCCGGCAAGTTGCACCGTAAACTGGATGTTATGATTCTTTTTTTGTTTCGTGGTCTTTTAAAAATTGTTTGATAAACCGTCTGACTTCTCGAGCCGCTGAGGTATCAAGCTCGTCACATGTTTGCAGAAACGCATCACGTTGCTCACTATTGATTCGTATCAGTAATTGGCTGTCTTTTTTAACTTTTTCTTTTTTTGCCATGTCTTTTAGCCTATCGATTAGATATATAATGTATATACACTTATCTTGTATTTCCAGTCAAATAGATAAAAATGTGATCTGTTTAGTGTTCGAACCAAAATGCGGAGTGGGTAGTCATCAACCTAAACACGCTTCGCTAGCCGCGCTGGCTTAGCGTTTAGCGCGATGACATATCGTTGAATCGATAGGTAGAAAATTACAGCATGGACGTCTAAATGTCTTTACTGCTTACGGCGAAACGCTTAGGCTAGAGATATGGGCAACATAGGATGAGTGAGCCATGGAAAAGAAACAAAATCGTACGCAGCTAATCCATGCTGGACGCCAAAAAGGCTACACCTTAGGCGGGGTTAATCCAGTCGTACAGCGCGCTTCTTCAATCATTTTTGATTCATTAGCAGAAAAGAAACACGCGGTTGCAAATCGTCACCAACAAACGCTGTTTTATGGCCGACGAGGTACGACCACTCACTTTGCGCTGCAAGACGCAATGACAGAGCTTGAGCAGGGAACAGGTTGTGCGTTATTTCCGTGTGGCGCGGCGGCGATTGCTAACAGTATTCTCGCATTTGTTAAAACGGGCGATCACATACTGGTATCGGGTTCGGCGTATGAGCCTACTCAGGACTTTTGTGAGAAAATACTGGCCGACATGCAGATCGAGACCGAGTATTTTGACCCACTTGAAGGTGACGAGATTAGTCATCGTATCAAGCCGAATACACGTATCGTGTTCTTAGAGTCACCCGGGTCGTACACCATGGAAGTGCACGATACGCCAGCTATTGTGCGAGCGGTTCGCAATCGCGCCCCAGATGCTGTGATCATGATGGATAATACGTGGGCGGCAGGTCGCTTATACCAGCCGTTAACACAGGGTGTCGATATTTCTATTCAGTCTGGCACCAAGTACATTATTGGTCATTCAGATAATATGCTAGGCGCCGCCGTCGCCAATGCGCGCTGTTGGCCAACGCTGAGAGAGCGTGCCTACTTGATGGGACAAACCGTTGATCCTGACACTGCCTACCAGGCGGCGCGAGGACTGAGAACGCTCGATGTACGGCTAGCGCAACATCAAGAAAATGCGTTACATGTTGCCAACTGGCTGAATGAGCAGGCTGAAGTGGCGAAAGTGCTTCATCCCGCATTCACTGATTGTCCGGGGCATCGCTATTTTGCCCGTGATTTTAGTGGCAGTAACGGACTGTTCTCATTCGTTTTTAAGGAACGTTTGTCCGATACGCAATTAGAAGCATTCTGCGACTCTATGAAGTATTTTAGCATGGCTTATTCATGGGGAGGTTACGAGTCTTTGTTACTTGCCAATCAACCCGAACAGCTTAATCGGATCCGGCCCGTGGCTAAAGTGAGTTTCAGTGGGACACTCGTTCGACTGCATATTGGTCTCGAACAGGTGGAGGATTTAATCGCTGATCTTGCCGCTGGTTTTGAACGAGTGAATAAGACGTAATCATATCTATTTTCGAAACACCTAGCTTCCGGACAACAGGGCGCTAGGTGATCACGATTCGCTATTTCGCCGTCACGTCTGAAACTGATCGGTCAGCTGGGTTAATGCGCCCCAATAGGTAGGGCGCATTGATATAATTAGCTCGCTTTTTGCGGTGGGTTTGTGGATAACGTTTCGGTCGCGCTTTTTCCTGTTTCGCTGAGAATGTTGGCAACAGTCTGTCGTGAGAGATGCCCGATAAGCTCCCCATGATCGTCGAAGACGGGCAGTGGCCATTTCGACTCCAAGGTGTCTGGAATCACACTCTCGAGCAAAGAATCTTGATCAATCGCGGGAACATCCTCAAGTAAGCTAGCCTCGATATGGCCACTTGGATCTTTGTCACTCAGCGCTTTTTGGCTCAAGGTACCTTGGTAACCCTCCTCGGTAATGTAGTAGCCATAATTAACTTTTTGGTGGCGCATCTGCTGAATGGCATCACCAATTGTGGTCGCACTGATACGACAGATTTGCGGCTGCATCACGGTTTCAACGGTTAGGGCTCGAGCACGGTTCACGTCTTTAACAAATGCTTCGACATAGTCGTCTGCTGGTTGAAGTAGAATATCAACCGGCTCACCCACTTGTACCAGCTTACCGTCCCGTAAAATGGCAATACGATCACCAAGACGTAACGCTTCGTCGAGATCATGGGTAATAAAGATAATCGTTTTATGCAGCTTTTCTTGTAGCTCAATGAGTTGGTCTTGCATCTCACTGCGAATGAGCGGATCCAGTGCAGAAAACGCTTCGTCCATCAATAGGATCTCCGCATCCGTACACAAGGCCCGTGCTAAACCGACGCGTTGCTGTTGCCCACCGGATAACTGGGCAGGGTATTGGTCAGCATAGCCCTCTAAGCCAACCGTGGAGAGCCACTGTTGAGCCTTTTCATCTCGCAGTGCTTTGGCTTCTCCTTGAATGCGAAGACCAAAACCGACGTTTTCTTTGACAGTACGGTGAGGAAGCAAGCCGAATCGCTGGAAAACCATCGACATTTTATGACGACGAAATTGCTGCAACTCTTTTTGTGAGTACTGCATTATATCCGTGCCATCAATGCGAATTTCACCTTCTGTCGGATCGATCAAACGATTGAAATGGCGAATCAGTGTTGATTTTCCTGAGCCAGATAAGCCCATGATGACGAACACTTCACCGCGCCGAATAGACAGATTGATGTCACTAAGTCCGATAGTATGTCCTGTTTCTTGTAGCAATGCGTCTTTGCTTTTACCTGCTTTAACATCGGGCATGAGCTTACGCGGATGGTTGCCAAACACTTTGTAAAGACCGTGAATTTCGATCAAGGTGTTCTGCTCAGAATCAGTCATGATCACCTCCCTTTAAGTGCTGCTGTGATCGCTTGGCATAGCTTTGCGAGACGCGATCGAAAATAATAGCAATCACGACGATCGCGAGGCCATTGAGCAGGCCCAAGGTGAAATATTGGTTAGTGATCGATTTAAGAACGGGTTGACCCAGGCCAGAAACACCGATCATCGAGGCGATCACGACCATGGCGAGTGCCATCATAATCGTTTGGTTAATGCCGGCCATAATAGTGGGCATTGCCAGTGGTAGCTGAATCTGAAAAAGGCGCTGAACGCCATTGGCGCCATACGCAGTCGCTGCTTCAAGCACATCTTTATCGACCAGCCTAATCCCAAGGTTCGTTAAGCGGATGACCGGTGGAATGGCGTAAATCACGACGGCAATGACCCCCGGAATTTTACCAATGCCCAGTAGCATCACAACAGGAATTAAATAGACGAAAGCGGGCATGGTCTGCATGATATCAAGAAGTGGCGTAACCACCGCTTGGGTCCGATTGGACTTCGCCATCGCAATCCCGATAGGTACACCGACACCTATCGCGACAAGCGTACAGACCAAAATGATACTCATGGTGCTCATGGTATCTTCCCACATCCCTAAGTAAGCAATTAGAGTGAAAGAAACAACCACAGCCGCAGGGAGCTTCCAAGAGCGACTGGCGAGATACGCGATACCGGCAAGTACGGCAATCACCAGCCACCAAGGTGTGGCAAGGAGTAAGTCTTCGAACCAAACAAGAAAGTGGAGGAGGGGGTCAAAAAAGGCTTCGATACCTTCGCCATATTCGCGAGAAAAATTCCGATAGGCACCATCCAATGTTTGTCGGATGGTGAGCAGATCGCGCCTGCTCATTTCTGGCACATCCGTTAGCCATGAAGTCGCCATTGTTATTATTCCTATACTGCTAAAAGAAATCCCGCACAGTGGCAATACTGTGCGGGTTATTGAGTTACAACGCGTCTTTTACTTTGCTCGCCACATCATTTGGCACCCACTGGGTCCAAATATCTTCATGATTAATTAAAAAATTGATCATCGCATATTCACCGTCAGCCTGGTTATCTTCCATCCATGCCAGTAATCCATTCATCTGGTCGTTGGTAAAACCACGATTTTCTATATAGGCCATGGCCTCGGGAGCTCGTTTAGCAAAGCGTTCTGTCACGACAGTCTCAACATCAGCGGCTGGATACATTGTTGCTTTCGACGTTATGCACTCGTCAGATGTAATACATGACTTATAGTGCTCGACATCCGTACCCGTTTCGAAATCGACTTTAACCATTTCATATTTGCCTAACACGGCCGTCGGTGCCCAGTAGTAACCAAACCAAGCTTCTTCGCGTTCATAAGCTTTGGCAATGGAGCCGGCTAAGCCAGCACCGGAGCCAGGGTCGACAATTTCAAAGCCACTGTCGGCGAGATCCAATGCTTTAAAATTATTTTCCGAGGTAATTTGGCAGCTCCATCCCGCGGGACATCCGTAAAAGGCTGCTTTTGACGGATCTTCGGGATGAGGGAAAAGATCGGCATTGGCTTTAATACCCGAAATGGTTTTAAGTTCGGGGTGCTGATCGACCATGTATTTAGGGACCCAAAATCCCTCTTCGCCGCCTTCAACAAAGGCTTGTCCTGCATAGCGTATACGTCGTTCGTCAATACCTCGCTGAAGGCCTTCACGCATGGAGTTACTCCAAAACTCCGGTGCAATATCGGGCTCGCCTTTTTCTATCATGGATGTGCCGGTTGGCATGGTATCACCGGGTACGAGTTCAGCATCACAGCCGTAGCCATGCTCTAAAATAAACTGATCAATGTTGGCAATCAGGCTCGCTGAATTCCAGTTCATATCGGCAATCGTGACGTTGCCACACCCATGGTTATCGGCACTGGCCGGGGCTGCAGACAGCGTTAATAGGGCTGCAGAGAGTAGTCGTTTGTACATAGTGTTTCCTTTCTCTTTTATACATTCGCCATGAATAATATTAGACCACTAATGAAAATGTTAGCGCCTACTGTGCGATCTATATCTCATAAATACTCGATATTTTAGAAGTATACGTATTCAACCCCTAGATCTTCATGCCCATTACTTAGAGATCTATTTGCTTTCTACTTGATTAACGTTAAAAAAGATCGAAAGTCTGAACCGCCGGCTGCTTGTTGCCACTCAAACAACAAGGCTTCGACCAAAGTGATCCAGGCGCCATGTTGCTGCATCATGGCAATTCCGGTGTGGTAATGAGACGCGTCACAGGATGAGGTTGCATCCGTGACTAGGTGAACGTGATAGTGGGCTCTGAGTAGATCGCGGGCTGTTTGATAAACACAAATATGGGTTTCGATGCCACATAGGATGACTTGTTTACGGTTAAGATCATCGAGTCGTTTTTTAACATCGGGGTTTGCGTAAGCACTAAATGTCTGCTTGGCAATGGGCGTATCCGTTGGGATTAACTCAGCCAAACTCTCAGTGGTCGCGCCGAGCTTATCGGGCAGTTGCTCGACCCACACCACGGGCACATCAAAGTACTGACAGGCACGCATTAGTTGGGCCAGCTTTTGGTGTAGTGCTTCGCTGCCTGTTACCTTTTGTGCCAGTTTGCCTTGTACATCAATCAACAAAACGACCGCATTCTCAGTATTGATCATTGTTTTATCCCCCTGTTTTATCACGTAAATAAGCATAGCACCTTCTCGCTATGGCGTTGTCTTTTTGAGCGCTAATGCATTTTTCTTAGTATTAAGATACTTGATGTCAACTAACATAATAGCTACTGTATCTTTACGTGAAGATACATAGAGAAAGGTTATGCATTATTTTATCGCTATTCTTGCTCCGATTTTTTGGGGCAGTACTTATTCAGCGGTTGCTCTGTTTCTGGGGGATCTTTCCCCTTATTGGATGGCAGTATGGCGAGCATTGCCAGCAGGCCTGTTAATGCTGATGATCAGTCGACGTGGTTTACCTTTAAGTTTACCGAGAATGCTTGCTGTAAGCTTTTTTAATATCGCGGCTTTCTTTTTACTGCTTTTTATTGCCGCTTATCGGCTACCCGGTGCTATCGCTGGGACTTTAGGCGCGACCTTACCTTTGGTACTGATGCTGCTTCAGTGGTTAACAGAAGGGAAACGGCCTCAGCCGAAACTACTTGGGCTGGCGATTTTAGGGCTTTTCGGCGTGGTATTATTATTGAATCCATCTTCCAATATCGATTGGATAGGGGCCGGTGCCATGTTACTTGCCACATTTTTTGTTGCTCAGTCGACACTATGGATGAAGCGCTGGGAAGCGAAAGACATTTTTGGTTTAACCGCTTGGCAGTTAGTCCTTGGTGGCATCATGCTTATTCCTTTTTCTTGGCTCTTTGCGGGACCGCCACAGGCGATAACCATGGAGGCCGTACCAGGACTTGCTTGGGTTATTTTACTCAATACTGCTGTCGGTTACTGGGCCTATATTCGCTCGATCACTGTACTTGGCCCAAATCGTCAATCTATCATTATGTTTCTTAATCCGCTTACGGCGGTAACCCTTGGTGTGCTGTGGATCAATGAAACGTTACAGCCGTTACAGTGGTTAGGTATTGCGATGATTTTAGCGTCATTGGTGTTGATGAAACTCACGGATAAACGAAAGAGTCAGTCGCCTAAACAAGCCGTTGCTGCCACACCTCGATAGTGGCGACGGAAAGCGAAACGAGAGTATGGATGTTAATACCGATAATGCACGGTCCAAGATACGTAGCTATAGGTGTCATCGGGAGCTTGCTTATAGTCTTTCGTGTGTACAACAACACTGATATCTGTGCCCCAGCGAGGCTGGTAAAATGCTAGCCCGGTAGCGGCACTTGCTTGCCAGTGGGTCATATCGATGTCGGCATTCTCTGGCGGTTTATCGCCATTGATGGTGATGTCATTGGCCCGATATCGGCCTTGCATCGCGGCATAAAAGAATGCGCCCTGTTCGCTTGCGTCGAACAAACGGCTGTCTAAATGGCGGCCTGGCTCGAAGCTAATGCCGCCAAAGGTATTAACCAGATCAAGACCAATACGATAACTCAATCCTGTAGAGAGTTCACTGCGGTAGTTGCCGATATCAGCACGTCCGGTCACCCCCCATTCTTGGTGCTCGCTACGGTGCAAGAGCTGGTGGCGTTCATAAGCAAACTGTGCCACTGGCGTGTTTTCCACTTGGTAGTCCCACCCTTTAGGATCAGGCGAGTCGATGAGGTCATGAACGTAAGATTGTCCTTCTTCAGTTCTCGACGCGGGACCAACCATACCGAGCATCAATGACCACTTATCAACCCGTTTTGGTGTCTGCTGATAAATGCTTGGCTCGATAAAAATCAAACCGGCATAGGGGCGCTCATTGGGTTGAGGTGTTTCCCACTCAATATCGTTGGGCGTCCACATCATTTGTCCGACATCGATGCTCCAGCTTTGTCGTGCATGTTGGTTAAGCGGTAGCTGTTGGGCAAACCAACGAATGGGTGCGATAGCGGTAGTGGTGACATCATCAGACCAATCCGCATGCCAGTGCGCATAAACGCCACTGGTGTATTGATTATCAACGCCTAATGGACTGTCGTTTTCAATTGTTACACCGCCCCCCGCGCTAAAAGCCGCTGTGGGTGCCAGTAGCAGTGTGGGAAACAATAAAATAGTGCTAGGAAACACGCGAGACGGCGTCATTCTCATCCTCATTAAGTTGCATCTTTAATGCGAGGCTTTCAGTATGAGTAAAAAATTAGGCTGATACTAGATGAGATAAGTCAATATCTTGTGAAAGTGTTGTCATCCGCCAATCAACGATGAAAAGGAACCGTCAAGATGCCAGTATTTGTAACCCCTGAATGGCTCGCTCAGCGCCTCGATACCGTCGTTCCTGTCGATGCTAGCTGGTTTATGCCAGATGTCTCGCGAGATAGTTTCCAAGAGTGGCGCCAACGACGTATTCCCGGTGCCGCCTACTTTGACTTTGATAACACCATCAAAGATCAGAGCTCCTCCTTGCCGCATATGTTACCGGATGAAACGAGTTTTGCTCGACATATGGGAACGTTAGGTATTGCCTCGCAAGACACGTTAGTGGTCTATGACACGCAAGGCTTATTCTCTGCCGCTCGCGTGTGGTGGATGTGTAAAGTGATGGGCCATCGGGATGTATTTATTCTTGATGGCGGACTACCTGCTTGGATGGCATCAGAGGGGCTGATAGATAATACACCGCCTCAGCCGCGTGTCGAGGCAACTTACCACGCCGATTTTAAAGCGTATCGTTACATTGATGGCGACACGCTGGCCGAAAAGCTGGCCGCAATCAATGTCATTGATGTCCGTCCTGAAACACGATTTTATGCACAGGTGCCAGAGCCTCGAGAAGGTATACGAAGTGGTCATATGCCCGGTGCTATTAACCTACCTTTTAGCGAATTAACCGATCCGCGCGGTTTTGTGATCAGTCAAGAGGTAGCGCGTAACATCGTTTTACCTCACCTCAGTGATACACGTTTGAACGTAGCAAGCTGTGGGTCGGGTGTGACAGCCTGTATTTTAGCCGCGGTGGCAGAGCATTATTTTGCTTATCCGCTTGCGGTGTATGACGGCTCTTGGACGGAGTGGGGCGGCCATCAATCTTGGCCTGTTGTCCAGAAAGGCTAAAAGCTATTCAAACGCGAATGCGATAAGTGGCAAGATTGACTTGATGGTGATCTATGTCACTATCTAGCCGGTGCGCTAATGATATATCGACACATACAGCAATATTAAGTTACATATCAGGCGGTTTTTTGCACATAAAAACCGCTAGCGAATGGCAAAGTAGTGGAATCTTGCCATGGTTAAAGAGCAGTGAAGCTTTTACCGATTTTAATCAAATGCGTTAACGATGACACCTAGCCACAAATAGCGGAGTGCCACTTGTCTCAAAATCTTGCCACCGTCAGCCGTCGCGCGCTATTACCCGAGCGTATTGCAAGCCTTATTGATGCTCTATCTAGTGGGGTATACGAACGCGAGCACACTATCAAAATGTGTCTATTGGCCGCACTCGCGGGTGAAAGTGTGTTTTTACTCGGCCCGCCAGGCATTGCCAAAAGCTATATTGCCAAACGTTTGATCGAGGCGTTTGATAACAGCCAATTTTTTGAATACTTAATGACGCGCTTTTCGACCCCGGAAGAAGTGTTTGGCCCGCTTTCGATTCAAGCGCTAAAAGATGAAGGCAAATACGTACGCCTAACCGACGGCTACCTACCCAATGCTGATGTGGTATTTTTGGATGAAATATGGAAAGCCGGACCTGCCATTCTTAACACTCTTTTAACCGTTGTAAATGAACGCACCTTTAAAAACGGTGAGCATGTTTATCCTGTCCCTATGCGCTTGTTAGTGACCGCGTCCAATGAACTGCCTGATCCCGATAGTGGCCTTGATGCGCTCTATGATCGCATGTTACTCCGCGTTTTCGTCAATCGTATCCAAGAGAAGAAAAACTTCAAACTGATGCTTACCGAGCCCAGCCAGGACGAAGTGGCGGTGGCCGATAAGTTGAAAATTAGCCATCAAGAATATCAGGATTGGCAGACCATTATTCCCACCTTGGGTCTGCCGGATGCGATATTCGAAAAACTCTACACACTAAAACAGCGGGTAGAAAATGCCGGCAGTGAACAATCACAATTCGACCCAAGTGAACTTTATGTGTCCGATCGCCGGTGGAAAAAGGCGGTGCGTTTGCTAAAAGCGGCCGCTTTTTTCAATGGTCGTGATGAAGTCGCCCCACTGGACTTATTGTTACTGGAAGACTGCCTATGGCATAGCCCAGAATCGCGTGATGTGGTGAAAACCGTGATGCAGGCATTTGCCAAAGAAGTTCTGTTCGATCAACAAGAAGTGCTTGCCTTGCTCGATGACGTCAAAGTGGCGTTAGAAGATATTGAGCAAGACATAGCTGAAGCGCTGACCTATCGACAAGAGACGGCCAACGCTGGGCTCACGCGCAAAGCGATGATTGACTTGAGCCAGTCGCCTCGCTTCACGGTCAACCAAAGTCGAGATTTGGTTCGTTTTGTTCTACTTCGAGCCAACCCATCGGTTTCAGAGCAAGAAAAAGGTGACAGTCGTTGGGTGTATCTTGATGCGGCCGACATTGAGAAAAAGTTGAAAACAGGCAGCACAGACTTGTATGGCTATGTGAATAAAAACAATCACCTGTGCCGGCTCACTTTGGAGTGGGATGCGCAGCATGCCTTAGTCATCAAAGACATTGCCAATCGTCCGGTGCCTATGGCCCTGGTGGGCGTGAACGATCCGAGCGAGGAACAGCTGGTCACATGGACACAACAAACAGATCATGCGCTTGAACAATTGCAGCATGCGCAGTTTTTAATTCGTCGCGCGCGCAGTCAGCTCAATGCTGGGTTGCCCCATTTATTTGCGCAACCGGATCTGCTTGAAACCGCGTCAGCGAGTTTGGTCGACGTCGAACATGAGGTCAAAACGCAGATTAATAACCTAGAGCGCCAAGTTAATCGTTTAGCGCGCTTAGGTGAGTTCTTCTCAGGAGCCAGTGATGCTGAGCGCTGAGAGCCTGAACATGGGGTTGATGCTCGCCGAGTCTGGGTTACTGGATGCGGCGATGACAGAGTTGATGTCTCATCCCCAGTTACTTGTGTTGACAGAACGAAGCCCAGCGATTAAGCGAGCAGTAAAAAAACAGCTTCACCGCTGGCGGGGGCAAACAAAGCGCAAACTGGTTCAACAAGGGTTGTCAGCCTCTCTGAAGCAAGAAATTCAATACTACGAGCAGGCCACCGAAAAAACCGCGCGCGCGTTTGAAAAAAACATTGATACTTTACTAAGCCAATTAAAATCTGTTTCTTCTTTCTATCCGCAGGCAGAAAGGCTCGCAGCCCATCAAGCTCAACATGCTGATCCTATGTTTCAGTCGTACTTTTGCAACAAATGGCACGCGCATTTAAAAGCGGAAATACAAAAAAACCAGTCCGACAGTGTTGAAGCACAAAAACAAAAATTACTCGACGATCTCTATCGCCGTATCTCGACCTATCAAAAAATGAATGGCGTGGATCAATCGGGTGATATCAGCAAAGTGGGGCGGCTATGGGATATGGCGGCCAGCTCGCTTTCCCAGCAAGACGTCACCTTACTTAAACGGTTTATTACTTTTTTAGAGAAAAACCCAGAGCTTCAGGCGATTGCCGAACAGTTAGGGCGAATGGCAAACCATGTTGATGCGCAAGGGCCCAGCGAGCAGCCGACGGAAACGCTAAAAACCGTGCCGGAAAAGCAAGTTGATGTCCCTGATGACATCACCGGCATCTGCCAAAGTGATCGTGTTGACCGTCTCTTACCCAATGAGGCGGTATTGCTGGCTGATCCTGCGCTCGAGGTTGTTTTTTATAAACAGCTTGTCGATAAACAACTGCTAAATTATCAAATGACGGGCCAAGCCCATCGCCGGAAAAAAGTAGAGACGTATGCCCCCAGTCAATCCAAGCCAGAGCAAAAAAAGGGACCCTTTATCATAGCCGTCGATGCCTCAGGCTCGATGAGTGGATTCCCAGAGCAATGCGCCAAAGCACTCGCCTATGTATTGATGCGGATTGCCGCGACCGAGCATCGTGATTGCTATGTCATGCTCTTTTCCACTGACCATATCAGCTACGAGTTAACCGGTGAGCGCGGTTTGCAAGAAGCGATGAGCTTTCTTTCATATCGGTTCCACGGCGGGACAGATATGGCACCTGTGATCGAAAAAGCGCTTAATCTGATGGCCGGTGAACGCTATCAAAACGCGGACTTAGTGGTGGTTTCTGACTTCATCGCCCCGAAGCAATCCGATACCATGATCGAAAAAGCCGAGGAATTGAAAGTAAGGCAAAACCGCTTCCATGCCGTCAGCTTATCCAAATATGGCAACCCTGAATTAATGGCCATGTTCGATCACTGTTGGCGTTACCAGCCCTCATTAGGAGGACGCCTGATTAATCAGTGGTGGCCGAGCAAAAATAAGTCATAGAAAATAGATGACTAGGCGCTTATATAACAGCAAGCGCCGTAGCAAGTTAACCGAGCAGCAAGCTGTCGTCGGCGAGGGTTTCGCCGCGCACTTTGTTGAACATGTCCAAAAGGTGTGGCACGTCCATATTTTTGCGCTCATCACCATGGACATCTAGCACAATGTTACCTTGGTGTAGCATTACGGTTCGATCACCGCACGCCAGTGCGTCTTTCATCGAGTGCGTGACCATCATGGCAGTGAGGTTAAACTCATTGACGATGGTTTTGGTTAAATCAATCACGAACGCGGCCATGCGTGGATCCAGAGCGGCGGTGTGTTCATCGAGCAATAAAAGCTTGCTGTCTGACAAGGTGGCCATCATCAAACTTACCGCTTGTCGCTGACCGCCAGACAGCAGACCAATGCTATCCCCTAGTCTATCTTCCAAACCTAACCCCAAAATCGCAATGCGCTCTTGGAATAATTGACGACGTTTACTCCCAAGCGCACGTGACCAACCGCGCCCTTTACCTCGCCGATAAGCCAGCGCCAAGTTTTCTTCGATGGTTAACGACGCGCAGGTACCCGCAAGTGGATCTTGAAATRCGCGTGCGGCAAGGGTGGCGCGCTGATGCACAGCCTTCTTGGTCACATTAATATCGTCAATCATAACTTGGCCGCCAATCATCGGCGTTTCACCGGTGACGGCGCCCAGTAAGGTTGATTTGCCTGCACCATTGGAACCAATGATGGTGACAAACTCGTTTTCGGGAATGGTTAAGCTTACGCCGCGCAGAGCACGGTTTTCGAGGACGGTCCCTGGATTAAACGTGACCTGAATATTGTTCAGCGAGATCATCCTGACACCTCCGCCTGTTTTGCGCGTTTGGACTTTTGATACTGTTGGCGCATTTTGGGAGCGATCAATGCCACGGCAACCAGCACCGCGGTAACCAAGTTGAGATCAGAGGCTTGAAGACCAAACATGCCGCTCGACAAGGCAAACCCGACAGCGAGGCGATATAAAATGGAACCTAGAATCACCGCTACAACAGCCACCCAGACTTTACGTCCAGGCAGCAATGTTTGTCCAAGTATCACGGCGGCGAGGCCGACGACAATGGTCCCTACGCCAGAGGTTACATCGGCAAAACTGTTGGTTTGCGCAAATAATGCACCGGCAAAGCCAACAAAGGCATTAGAAAGGGCGAGGCCAAAATAAGTGTACATTGCCGTGCTGCCGCCTTGTGCTTGAACCATTCGCGCATTAACGCCCGTTGCGCGTAACCCCAAGCCAAAATCACTGGCTAATAAGCGGACCACGAGTAGCCCACTGATAATCACTAACACGCCCACGACTAAGGGCCGCAAATAGACGGAGGCAATACCGAGTGTCTCAAAGGGCGTTAGAATGGTTTCCTCGCCGAGTAGGGCAATATTGGGTCGCCCCATAATGCGAATGTTCACCGAAAATGCGGCAATCATGGTCAAAATACTCGCGAGTAAATTAAGGATGCCACACTTTACGGTTAAAAAAGCAGTGACCAACCCTGTGATACCACCCGCTAAAATGGCCATTGCGGTCGCAAACCATGGATTATAATCCGCCACAATAAGCGTCGCGGCAACGGCGGCGCCCATCGGGAAACTGCCGTCAACCGTTAAGTCGGGAAAATCGAGTACACGAAAAGTGAGATAGACACCCAGTGCAACCAAGCCATAAACTAGGCCGACTTCTAGGGTGCCGAAAAACGCAATTGCCGTCATTTACTACTCCTCGATTGAGCCTAGCTACTCTACGATTCGTGAGGCGCGATCCAAGATAGAAGCTGGCACGTCGATCCCCAATTTGTCTGCAGCCGAACGGTTCACGGCTAAGTCAGACCCTTCCGCAACTTTGGCAGGCAGAGATGAAATCGGCTCGCCGTCTAAGATGGCCGCAACATAGTCCGCTGTTTGCACCCCGACGGAGTAATAATCAAAGCCAAGTGCAACGACCGCGCCATTGGGGATATAGGACGTCGATCCACCTAGGACAGGGGTATCTGCTGAGTTTGCAGCGGCCACTAAACCATCAATCGCACTGGCAACAGTATTGTCTGTTGGCGCATAGATAATATCGGATTGGGTGGCAACAACTTGCGCAGCAGATTGCACATCTGCGCTTTTCAATGCCGTGCCTTCGATCACTTTTATCCCGTGCTCTGCTGCCGCGTCTTTTAACAGATCAACCAATGTCACTGCATTTGCTTCACCAGGGTTATAAACCACTCCAATCGTCGACAGGTTGGGAAGCAGCTCTTTGGCCAGCGCCACATGCTGGGCAACAGGAGAAAGATCAGATAAGCCGGTGACGTTACCCGTTGGCACAGCCATATCTTTCACTAATTTGGCACCGATAGGATCTGTTACCGCCGTAAAAATGACGGGTACGTCGCGTGTTGCAGCCGCGAGCGCTTGCGCTGATGGTGTCGCGATACCGACTAAGACGTCAGGTTGTTCTCCAACATATTGACGCGCAATCTGCACCGCAATGGCTGGATTACCTTGCGCAGTTTGATATTTAAACGACAAGTTGTCCCCTTGGATATATCCTTTCTTCTCCAAGCCATCAAGCAGACCGTTGCGGGTCGCGTCAAGAGCGGGGTGTTCAACGATTTGGGATACGGCGACGCGAGCGGTCTCGGCAAATGCGAATGGTGCATGCCCCAGCGATAGGAGCCCTGCACATATAACGGCAGCAATTTTCAGTGTTTTCATGGTGACTCCCTTCTTGTTACCCACACATCCTTGCGCAACCGCGGCGATGCAGTTGCGATGTTGTCTATTTGTTATTGTTAGTCGAACAGCGTGCGATGGCACATTTCGTACACTTTTTTTAAACCTAGTCGATTTTTGCCAACGGTGACAGCGAATATGGACTAGTAAGGTGATATTATTAATCTTGACAGTAGTAAATGTCACTCTTTTTTGCGGTTTCCCTACAGTAAGCAATAGACGTTATCGCCATATTTGTTAATATTATGTTCGTTTTTGTTCTGTGGTGACCTAAGACGACAAAATAAACAATTATCGTTCGGAATGAATGCCACAGAGCGCGCTGTTTGTTATATCAAAAATAAGGAAATAAAATTTGGAGGCTCAAGGATGAAGCGTTTGGTTGCGGCGTTGGCGGTAGTGTCGCCAACGGCTTTTGCCGCTACAACAGGCGACGGACTGGATCTCACCCAGTCATGGGTAGGGTATGTGTCTTTGGCAATCTTTGCGGTTGCTTACAGCCTAGTCATGTTGGAAGAAAAGCTCCACTTAAGAAAATCAAAGCCTGTATTGTTAGCCGCGGGGCTGATTTGGTTACTGATCGGGTTTGCATACTCACAATGGGGAAATATGGCACCGGCGCATGCCGCGCTTGAGCACAACTTGCTGGAGTACGCAGAGTTATTGCTTTTCTTGCTGGTGGCAATGACCTATATCTCGGCGATGGAAGAGAGGCGCCTGTTCGATGGATTAAAGGCATGGATCTTAAGTAAAGGCTATGACCTAAGAACCTTGTTTTGGCTTACTGGGGTACTTTCTTTCTTTATCTCGCCGATTGCTGATAACCTCACAACCGCACTGCTGATGTGTACCATTGTGTTGAAAATTGGAGGCGACAATCCACGTTTTGTAAACCTCGCGTGTATCAATATTGTGGTTGCAGCGAACGCCGGTGGCGCGTTTAGTCCCTTTGGTGATATCACCACCTTAATGGTGTGGCAGGCGGGGAAGGTTACCTTCACCGAATTTGGTGCTTTGTTTATCCCTTCAGTGGTGAACTACGTGATCCCCGCCTTCATTATGTCACTCTTTATTCCACGTACGCAGCCGGACGTGATGCAAGAGTATGTCGAACTTAAGCGTGGTGCGCGTCGGATCATGGTGCTTTTTCTACTCACCATTGCAACGGCAGTTGCCTTCCACGGTTTAATCCATTTCCCACCTGTGATGGGCATGATGATGGGGCTTGCTTATTTACAATTCTTTGGCTTTTACTTGCGCCGAACGTTACCACGCTCTCTGGCGCGGAAACGGGCGATTGCTGAAGCCAAAAATGATGAAGCCGCGCTGAGTCGTCTCGGTTCAGTGGTCCCGTTTGATGTCTTTCGCCGTATTTCCCATGCAGAGTGGGACACGCTGCTGTTCTTTTATGGGGTCGTGATGTGCGTGGGTGGCTTGAGTTTGATTGGTTATTTGTCGCTGGTGTCGAATGTGATGTATTTAGAATGGGATCCGATCTGGGCCAATACACTTGTCGGTGTGCTGTCAGCGGTGGTAGACAACATTCCTGTTATGTTTGCGGTATTAACCATGAGCCCTGAGATGTCACACGGTAACTGGCTGTTAGTTACGTTAACAGCGGGTGTGGGGGGTAGCTTGTTGTCTCTTGGCTCTGCGGCCGGTGTCGCGCTGATGGGGCAAGCGCACGGTAAATATACCTTCTTTGGGCACTTAAAATGGGCGCCGGTGATCATGTTGGGCTATATCGCAGCGATTGGTGTGCATTTAGTACTCAATAGCCACTATTTCCATATTCAATAGGCCTGCGTTCTGTTCGAGAAAAACCTCGTTGTAAGCAAAAAACGCCGGTCTCAAACGACCGGCGTTTTTATCGTCGATAGTATGGGTGATTGAATGGCCAATACTACGCCGTCAATACAGGGACGCCGTTAATACAGGTACTAGGTCATCAACACAGGGTTAAACCACCATCGTGGGGCAATGTGCCCGCCCTGCCACACGGTGAGACACACTGCCAAGAAACATCCCGTCTTTATCGGAGTGCGTGCCATGTGCGCCCATGACAATCAAATCCACTTCTTTGCTTTTCGCAAACTTGATAATGGTTTTGGAAGGACGCCCGCCTTTGACAAACCCGCGCACGCCTTCGCCGCCATTTTCAAGTGCGTGTTGCTTGGCTTGCTCGACAATGTTGCGAGCGTATTCGCTTAAGGTTTGATCTGGGATTTGTAATCGATCGGGGCGAACCATCGACAATGACGCCTCGAACAAGCTGTGATGTTTAAACACACACAATAAGTAGAGTTCAGCATGGGTGAGTTGCTGCAGCTCAATCGCTTTATCTAACGCATTTAATGCAGAATATGAGCCATCGACGGCTACCAGTATTCGTTTAAACATCAATGACTCCTGTTGTTTAGTTACCCAAACGCGATATCACGTAGGAATAACGCAATCTGCGGGAACATCACCAACAGCGCGGCTGATAGAAGCAGCATCGCGATAAAAGGCCCCGTTCCGCGGATAACTTCCCAATAGGGTTTTTTGAAAATGGCAATGGCCGTGAAAATATCACAACCAAATGGCGGAGTGGCTGAGCCAATCGCGACTTGCAAGGTGATCACAATCCCAACATGGACAGGATCAAGACTAGTCGCTTCTATCGCAGGTGCAAATATGGGCGTTAATACCAAAATCACTACAATCGGATCAACGAACATACAAGCAACGAAAAAGGCGATAGAGATAGATGCCAAGACACCCATCGGCCCCATTTGGCTGATCCCCACGGCCTCGAGAATGGTCTGCGGAATTTGCGCGAATGAAATAATCCAAGAAAATCCATTACCGACGCCGACAAGAATAAAGACCACCGCGGTGATTAAGCCCGTTGACCGTGCAATGATGAACACGTCTTTACGGCTCAATGATCGGAATACGCCAAACTCAAGAATCATGGCATAAAGCACACACACGGCCGCTGCTTCGGTTGGACTAAAGACGCCGCCATAAATACCCCCAACAATGATGAGTGGGAACATCAGTGGCCATAATGCTTTGCGCGTCGCCGTGAGACGTTCGCTCCAACTGGCTTTGGGTTCCGTTGGTACTTTATTGACAGTGGCGTAATACAAACAGTAAAGCGAGAAGAAGGTGAGGATCATTAGGCCTGGGCCTATCCCGGCGATAAAGAGTTCAGCAATCGATGTTTCCGAGATCACGCCATAAATAATCATGCCGATACTGGGTGGGATCAAAAAGGCGATATCACTGGCATTGATGATTAAGGCAAGCGAAAACGAATCACTGTAGCCAGCGCGAAGCAATTTAGGGCGTAGGGCTGAGCCTACTGCGACAACGGTGGCTTGGGTAGAACCTGATACCGCACCAAATAAGGTACAAGAGGTCGCGGTGCTGATCGCTAAGCCACCACGAATATGGCCGATAAAGGTCATGACCATATCAATTAAGCGATTCGCTGATTGCCCCCGAGTCATGATATCAGCAGCAAGAATAAACATAGGAACAGCAATTAACGAGGCAGGCCGAATGCCGCCTAACACTTGCTGAATAAAGGTATCCATTTGACCGACACCGCCAAACATCATGTAAAAACCGGTTAAGGCGGCAGCCGTAAGTGGAATCATCATCGGAAAGCCGAGCACGAGCAAGACAATCATGATGAGCATTAAAGTCATGGCCATAGTGGTTGGTGCCTATTTAAACTTCACTTTCAGTCTCAGCGTAACCGTCAAGCACGCCAGCGGAGAGATAAACATCG
The DNA here is from genome assembly GCF_001996105.1 of Salinivibrio sp. IB643. Taxonomy (NCBI): domain Bacteria; kingdom Pseudomonadati; phylum Pseudomonadota; class Gammaproteobacteria; order Vibrionales; family Vibrionaceae; genus Salinivibrio; species Salinivibrio sp. IB643. The sequence goes on along the minus strand of NZ_MUFF01000005.1, from coordinate 33,934 downwards.
GGTGATGTGAGATTTTTATAGACAGTCAACCCGTACTGAATGCCGGTGACGATAAAGCCCAGTGGTACCCAGATATAAATCCACCAAATCTCGAAGCCAAGTGCTGGCAAGATACGACCGCGGTCATATACGGAGACAATGTATTGATAAGAAAAATACGCCAACACCAGCATGATAAGGCCTGTGATCAGCGCGATGCTTGTCATTAGAATTTTTCTGCCTTTGAAAGGCAGAGTGTCATACAGAGCAGACATACGAATGTGGCGACCATGTCTCGCCGCGTAGCCAATCCCTGCAAAGGTGATTAAAACAATTAAAATACGATTGATTTCGCCAGAAAAAAACAAGCCCTGCCCAAAACCAAAGCGTGCAATAACGTTAACACAGGTATTCAGGGCCATTAAGAGCACACCGGCAGCCAACATAAAGGATTCGATTTTACAAATCAGGGTATCCAGTTTGCCAAGGAGGCCAGGTAGCTCGGAGTGGTACTTGAGAGAGTCGGAATCGGTCATTGCGTATTCCTCAAATAAACAGGCACCGCGTGGGGCGGTGCCTGTACGACTGACAACTAGTTAGTAACGGCTTCCAAGTCTTTCTTAAACTGGTTAAGAAGTGCTTTACCGCTTTCACCGGTCATTTCATAGAAGGTTTCTTCCACTTGTGGTGCACGTGCTTTAAATTTCTCGATCTGTGCATCGGTCAAGCGTGTCACGGTCACCTCGTCACTTGCCGACTGAATTTTATCGAGCGATTTCTCTGCAAGACCACGGATGTGTTGAACCGTTTCGTTGAAGGCATAATCAGCGGCATCACGGATCATTGCTTGATCATCAGAAGACAAACCATCAAAGAACTCTTTGTTCGCCATTGATGCAGTGGTGAACCAACCATGGTGTGTGAAGATTAAGTTAGGTGATACTTCGTWCAAACCGCCTGATTCAATCCAGAAAATCGGGTTTTCTTGGCCTTGAATCATGTTGGTTTGTAGCGCGCCGTATACCTCACCCCACGGTAATGGCGTTGGCGTTGCACCAAACGCTTCGTAGGTAGATGACAGCAGTGGATTAGTCATCACACGAATTTTCTTCCCTTCCAGGTCTGCAGGTTCGGTGACAGGCTCGTCTGCTGTCATCACCATTTCACCCTCTGGATACATTTTGAGTAGCTCAAGGCCCTGCTCTTCATAAAGCTCAGGGAAGTTTTCATTGACCGCTTTACTCTGGCGGAAGAACTCTACCACAGTGTCCATTTCCGTTGGCATCAGATAAGGGATAAAGAAGATTTGTGCTTCAGGGATTAACGAACCAGTAAAGCCGGGTGATTGGTTAACAAATTGCAAGATGCCCGCTTGAGTTTGCTCCATGATATCGTCAGACTCGCCGAGCTCGCCAAAGCGATAAATTTGCAATGAGTGGTCTGAGTTATCTTCAATGTACTCCTTAAATTTGTGTGCATAGACGTCCTGCACGTCACCTTCGTACTCCTCGTGGGCATAACGCCAAGTGTCGGCATTGGCCATGGCTGAGAAGCCTAATGCGGCGGCAACGCATGAAATTGCAGTCAATTGCTTAAGGTGGCTATAAATGGACATCATGTCCCTCCGATATGTGGATTAGCTTTCAATCGTGGTGAACGAGAGTGTGATTAAGATCCTTTTCTCAGTGAGTGAGGTGGCAGTTCTGGCCTCTCTCTCCTATACCCGTAAAAGCATCTGCCAATGTTTTTACACAAATAACAGACAATACAAACAGCTTAACCATCAGAGGTGTAATTATTAAAGCCAGATGAATATCAACGTGTCAGCAGTGTGATATAGATCTCTTTTTGATGCTTTTTATGATGATGAGCGCTGTTTTCTCTAACGTTTTTTTTCACAAAAATGCGATCAAATCAGCATTTTAAGGGGTGTTGATGCGGTAGCGATAGATGGCAACCAAAAGCAGTCGGGAATGACTAAACTGGATAGAGCTGGCATTAAAAAGGCCGGAGGAGGGGGGTTTTTCCTATTTTATGTTTCCACCTCTAATCAATATGTGCTGATTTTTGTGCTAATCCTCATCTTCGCCGATATCATTGCCTGGGTTCCCTTCGTATAAGTCGGCTCTGGTCGCCTTACAATTCTTGTTATCCAGCGGAAGAAATCCGGTATACTAAGCGGCTTTAATTTTACGAGACGTCCTGATGGCCAAAAAAGCAGCAGCCCTTCATATATTGGTGAAAGACAAATCGCAAGCAACTTCTTTGCTAGACCAGCTTAAAAAAGGTGCAAACTTTCAAACGCTTGCGAAAAAGCACTCGCAATGTCCATCGGGGAAACGCGGTGGTGACCTGGGCGAATTTCGTCGTGGTGACATGGCACCGCCTTTCGATAAAGCAGTATTCAGTGGTGAATTACTGCATCCTCTTGGGCCGATAAAAACCAAATTCGGCTGGCATATCATTAAAGTACTTTACCGCACCTAACGTTGCTCGCACTCACTGGCATTCGCGAGATCACGCGGTTAAGCGTGTCAGACACTGGATAACCCTCAGCCAAACACCCACTACGCCTTGCTTATCATCCTTACACAAGAAGCCAAAGGAGGAGGGCGGCGCGTGTATAGCGTTTATAATTTTGGCTATTGAATTAGCCATCAACAACGGGATCACAGTCGATGCCTAAACGCGATGAGAAGACAGATATGAACGGTTTACAAGATACCCAATCAATGGGAGCCAATGTTATCTTGCATGCTTTTGATTGGAAGTACGCGGATATTGCCCAACGCGCGGCGGAGATCAGCGCGCTAGGATATGGCTCGGTGCTGGTGTCCCCTCCGATGAAAAGCGAGCAAGATGAATGCTGGTGGCTAAGGTACCAGCCGCAAGATTATCGTGTCATTGAAAATGCACTCGGAAACACCACGGACTTTAAAGCGATGGTTGCAGCGTTAAACCGTGTTGGTGTGTTTACGTACGTCGATGTGGTTTTCAATCATATGGCCAATGAGGCGCATGCCCGCACTGACTTGAATTATCCAAGCCGAACGGTGATGGCAACCTATCAAACCCATGAAGAACGCTATCGCGAACTGACATTATTTGGCGACTTATCTCAGCCACTGTTTACTGAGCAGGACTTCGTCGATGCGTTTGGCATACAAGATTGGAAAGACACCTGGCAAGTACAAAACGGGCGCATTAGTGGCGGACCTAGCGATCCGGGGTTGCCGACACTGCGGGTGTGTGATCATGTGATAGCGCAGCAACGTGCCTACCTTAAGGCGTTAAAAGTAATTGGCGTGAAAGGTTTTCGGATTGATGCGGCCAAGCACATGACCTTAGAGCACCTCAAACGCGTGTGGACCGATGATATTACCCATGATGCGCATATTTTTGGCGAAATCATCACAGATGGTGGCGCAAGCAAAGAAGAGTATGAACTCTTTCTGGCTCCCTATTTACAAGAAACATGTTTAGGTGCCTACGACTTTCCGCTGTTCTCAACGCTTTATCAGGCTTTTTCCAACCCAGGCAGCCTCAAATCCTTGATTGACCCTTACTGCTTTGGCCAAGCGTTATCACGAGGGCGTGCAATTACTTTTGCCATTACCCATGACATTCCCAACAATGATGTTTTCTTGGATTTGGTGATGGACGAAGCGAGCGAGTGGCTGGCTTACGCATATATCTTGGGGCGTGATGGTGGCGTGCCACTGATTTATACCGATCTTGATACCAGTGGTATCAAAGGGGAAGACGGCCAACCACGCTGGCAAAATGCGTGGAAAGATCCAAAGATGGTGCAAATGATCGCCTTCCATAATTTGACCCATGGTGAGCCCATGCGTGTCTTGGAAGCGACCGATGACCGGTTGGTGATAAAGCGGGGCGACGCTGGAATATTGGTGTTAAATAAATCACTCAATCCTCAATCACTCTCAGTGACGCTGGAAAATGATTGGACTGATCTGCTAACGGGCGTCACGGTCTCGAGCGAGCAACATATTGATGTTGCAGCCCAATCGGCGATGATGCTCGTGCCGGCGTAATGCTGTTGCGAGCGGCCATTCTGTTGGTGATAAAGTACTGATTCATTGTGCTGACGTGTTCGAACCAGTGATTGATGGTCAAGGTGTTGTTGGCCCAAGCCGATGATGCGCTTTATCAGGCGAAGTATGATGGAAAAAATACCTTTAAAGTGTACGTCTCGGCACTGGAAAGCGTCCCTCATGACGCCAAGCATATACCTAATATCGCTTGATGTATGCATATTTAGATTTCATGCACAAAATTGACTTCACCGATGAGGTTCATTATCCTCCGACGCTCATGTTGATATTTCGACTCTCTATGATGATTTATATTCTATTTAAGAACTTCGTAAGAAGGCTTGGCTCCGCGCAAATACACGATGAAGTGTTGCTCGGAGCTTAACATCACATCTTCATCAGGTATTGCCATGCGTACTCTTCGCAGGGCTTCCAGTATCTGATGTAAAGACGCGATAGAGAGTGAGGCCGGTGATGCTCCATCACCGGCCTTTTTGCATTCTGATCACAGCAGAATGCATCCATTTTAATGATGACGAAATGCCGGTACTTGTTACCGGCTTTTTTTATGGATAAGAAACATGAGCTTATTAGTGATTGAAAACATCCGTTTCTAAATTGAGGATAAAGTGTTGTACCAAGATGCGAGCATAGTGCTACATCATGGTGAGCATGTTGGCGTGACGGGTGCGAACGGTGTGGGGAAAAGTACCCTGTTGAAAATGCTGCAAGGGGAACTATCTTTTTGCTATTTATGGGTAAATTTGTATTTTTTGCCAAAAAAAGCTAAATTTGACGGAATTGGTTAACAGGGATGAATGATGGCGACAGCACGCAAGTCACCCATTGCGGTGATCAGTGGCGATCTGGTGGATTCGACTGCCTTAAATCGAGATGAGTATGAGCGAGTACTCGCGCAAATCAAAACCATACAAGCCCATATTTCACAAGCGCATCGCGCTAATCAGCACAGCATTATACGCGGTGATGAGTTTCAATCTGTGATCCATGATGTGGCGAACGCGCTTCACTATGTCGTGATGTATCGTGTCGCCATCAAAGCACTGGGAAAACCGTTTGATTGTCGCATCAGCTTTGCGATTGCCGAGCAAGCGGATTTGCGTGAGTCGGTGTCAGAGTCAATGGGACAGGCTTTTGTGTTATCTGGTCGTGGCTTAAAAGCAATGAAAAACCAGCGGCTGGCTTTTTTCTGCGCCAATACCGATCTTGAAGACAGATTTGCATTGCTGATCCGTTATCTTGACCGGCAACTCAGCGATGTGACATCTCGTCAATGCGAAATGATGTTGCCTTTATTACAGCGTGATCAACCACTTGCGTACGGCGAGTTAGCGGCCGCGCTTGGGGTCGCGAATGCAACCGTGAGTAAGTCCCTTAAAGCGGCGGGCTGGGAGCTTATTGAGGCATTGTTGGCCGAGTTTCAGCAAACTGTGGGGGCACACGTATGATGGCCTTCCTTTCTTTGCTGGTTCCCTTGTTACTAACTCATCTTATTTATGATTTCTATCTACAGCCTACGAATTGGTGGACGAAATCGACACCACGCGCGCGAATAATGGATTGGACGGTAGGACCGCTCCTCTACGGTTTATGTTTACTGGTGCCTGCGGTGTTTTGGACTCAAAACATCTCGCCGCTGTTGGGCGTATTGGCGGTTGGCATAATCACCAAGCGCGTAGTGGCCGTGCTTGATGGTCAACTTGTCGCGCAGTCATCACTGGTCCGTTTCACGGTGAGCCAAGGCATACACCTTGTGGTACTAGGGCTAATTGCCCTGAGTTTTGTGGCGCAGCCGCCTTGGATTGGACTGACCGAGATGCCTCTGTTTAGCGAGATCGTCGTAATTGGCACGGGCTATTTATTGATCTTAAAGCCGACATCAGTATTGATTGGTCATGTGTTACAGCGCTTTACGGTCACGTTGGATTCACCCTCTGATCATCAACACGATTATCATGGCCTCGTGGCTGCGGGAGCGTTGATTGGCTATTTAGAGCGTATTTTGATCCTGACCTTTACCTTACTTGGCAGCTATACGGCCGTCGGTTTTGTCCTGGCAGCTAAGTCGATTTTCCGCTTTGGTGAGCTGACGCGTTCTGCCGATCGCAGCCTAACCGAATACGTTTTAATTGGTTCGTTATTGTCGGTAGTGATCACGACATTAGTGGGCATTGTGATCACACAAAGCCTCACTTTTCTATAATTAGCCTTTTATAGCTAAAAGATAAGAATTAGCTTTTTTAGGCTTAAAACATGGACTGGTATTAAGAAACGATGTGTCAGTCAGTCATTTGGCGAACGATAAAAAGAACATTGTTTATTGGAACTTGCTTGATGCCCTCAGGTCATTAATAGGATGCTTGTTTGTTAAATTACTGTTATGGCTAAATAAACCTGAAGGAAAAGTATGTCCCGACACATTTTACTCACCGGAGCACTGGCGGTGTCCTTGCTCTCAGGGTGCAGTTTTCAAGGAGAGTCACACGTGAAAGCTTCCAGCCCAGGCGAACTGAGTGCGCCTGTCGCGAAAAAAATCCCTCATGAAATGACCATTCACGGCGACACGCGCGTGGATAACTACTATTGGATGCGTGACGATGCACGCCAAGATCCTGATGTGATCGCTCATCTTAATCAAGAAAACGCCTATGCCGATCAGGTGCTCGCGCACACTGAGCCAATGCAGGCCAAACTATTCGATGAAATCAAAGGGCGTATCGTCAAAGACGATGCCTCGGTGCCCGTAAAAAAAGGTAGTTATTTCTATTCCAGTGAAGTGGAAGGCGACGATGAATATCGCACCTATGTGCGTGCGAAAGACTTTGCGAGCACCGACAAAACGGTGATTTTGGATGTCAACGCGCTCGCAAAAGGGCATGAGTTTTACAGCATTGGCCAACTGAGCGTCAGTCCAAACGAAAACCTATTAGCGTATGGAGAAGATACTCTCAGCCGCCGCGTTTATACCATTCAAGTTAAAGACCTCACTACCGGTGAGTACCTCGATGATAAGGTTGAAGGCGCCTCGAGCAGTATTGTGTGGCAGAACGACAACCAAGCCTTTTACTACATCAAAAAAGATCCGCAAACCTTGCTAGGGTATCAGGTGTATCGCCACCGTTTGGGGACTCCACAATCCGCTGATGATTTAATTTACGAAGAAACCGATACCAGCTACTACACCGGCTTGAGCAAAAGCAAAGACGGTGAACAAATCTTTATTTGGCACGCCAGCACTGAAACCAGCGGCGTATCGCTCGTGGATGCCAATGATCCGAATGCTACCGCCCAAACGTTTTATCCGCGAGAAACCGGCATAGAATATGAAGTGGCGAAGCGTGGCGAGTGGTATTACATCTATACCAACTACCAAGCAGTCAACTTCCGCTTGATGAAGGTACACCAAAGCGAGCGTGACGATCGCAGCCAATGGCAAGATGTGATCGCGCCAAACGATAAGGTGCAGTTGGTTGATTTCACCCTGTTCGACAACCATCTAGTGTACGAGCAGCGTGAAAATGGCTTGCCGCGTACCACGGTGCAAAACCTGATTAACGGTGATGAATATCCGTTGCAGTTTGATGATTCGGCTTATGCGGCTTATCTGACGGGCAACGCAGAAATGGATAATACCGCTGTGCGTGTGTACTACACCAGCTTGACCACGCCGGGCACCTACTACGAGTTTGACTTGGCGTCGGGCGAGCGTGAAATGCTCAAACAAAACCAAGTGCTGGGCGATTTCAATCCGGACAACTACCAGTCAGAGCGGGTGATGATCACCGCACGTGATGGTGCGCAGGTGCCTGTGTCTTTGGTGTATCGCACAGACCGCTTCAAAAAAGACGGCACTAATCCGCTTTATCAATACGGCTATGGTTCATACGGCGCCACCATGGAGCCCACGTTCTCCACCACGCGTTTAAGCTTGTTGGATCGCGGCTTTGTGTTTGCGATTGCGCATATTCGCGGTTCTGAAATGCTAGGTCGTCCTTGGTATGACGATGGTAAAAAGCTTACCAAAAAGAATACCTTTAACGACTTTATTGATGTGACCCAAGCGCTCACCGCGCAAGGCTATGGCGATAAAGACAAGGTATTTGCCGTCGGCGGCTCAGCCGGTGGTCTGTTAATGGGGGCGATCATCAACCAAGCGCCAGAGCTGTATTTAGGGGTGGCCGCGCATGTGCCGTTTGTGGATATTGTCACCACCATGTTGGATGAGTCGATTCCGCTGACCACTAACGAGTATGACGAGTGGGGCAACCCGAATGACAAAACCTACTACGAGTACATGCTCAGTTATTCACCGTACGACAATGTCAGCGCGCAAGACTACCCCAACTTGTTGGCCACCACAGGCTTGCATGACTCACAAGTGCAGTACTTTGAGCCGATGAAATGGGTCGCGAAACTGCGTGAGCTGAAAACCGACAACCATACGCTGGTGTTTAAAACCGACATGGAAGCCGGCCACGGCGGCGCATCGGGACGCTTTAAGCGTATTAAAGAAGACGCACTGGAATATGCCTTCTTCTTTGATTTGCTCGATAAGCAGGGTAACTAAGTTGACGACTAAACATTGAAGATCGAAAAAAGCGCCGCTATCGGCGCTTTTTTTATGCGGTTAGAGACGCGATAAGCACGCTCAATGTCGATAAAAACTAGGTGTTTRGGCCTACTGATTGTTCTCTGCATCTTCGCGCTTGATCACTTTGTGGCCTTCTTCGGTTACGCCATTTTTCCAATAGCTGCTGATGTAGATAAACTCGCGCTCAACATCACGATCGTTGCGGAAGTATTGGCGCAGTGCGCGCATGCTTTCAAATTCACAGGCACACCATACCGACACTTGCCCGGCTAACCAAGGCTGTGCTTTTACCGTCTCGGCCAACGTCGGGGTAGTTAGCCAAATGATCTCCATGCCTGTGGGAGCGTCGAGTGGTTGAGTATCCTCTTCGGTATCGAGTTGGATCACCGCATAGCCTTTGGCATCGCGAGGTAGGGTTTTGATCTTGGCCGATAGTGCCGGCAACGCGGTCATATCGGCCGCCATAAAGAACCAGTCCGCATCGCGATTAATCGGCGCAATCGTTCCAGGGCCGGCAATGTTAATGGTATCACCTACTTGGGCATTCAGTGCCCAGCGCGCGGCAAAGCCACAGTCGGTTCGTTCGATTTGGTGGCGAACCATATCCACCTCAATTTGTTGCTGGCCAGGCATAAAGCGGCGAATGGTGTAGGTACGCATTACGGGGCGCTCGCCTTCTGCTACTCCGCTCAGATCCGTGCTGCCCGCTTTATCAAACAGTAACTTGATATAGCTGCCTTCACAGTCAGCGGGGAAGTTCGCGAATGCGTCGCTTTGTAAGGTCAAGCGTTGCATATTGGGTGTGACGGTTTGGGTATCAATAACGTGAGTGAGGTGAGAGCTAGGCTGTTTCATATTATCTAACTTAAAATCATTATCATTTGCAATTAATCATACCACCTGGATGCGAGATGTGTAAGTGCTTTACATTGTTTTACGCTTCTTAGCTAGGCAATGCCGTGAGAAGTGAGTAATATAATGGCGCATTATTATTGCTAAAAAACAATTACATGGAGCAAAAATGAAGAAAGTTATACTTATGAGCGCGGTGGCGGTGTTGCTGTCGCTGAACGTGTCAGCCACTGAGCTCAAGCCGATCATGAAAGAAATGAAAATGACCTTCAAAGAAGCCGCCAGTGCACAAAGCATTGAAGCGATGCAAGTACCGGTCGCGAAATTAGAAACCTTGGTCGCGCAAGCCAAAGCCGGCAGCTACCCACCAGAAAAAGCGGATACCTTTATGGAAGGGTTCGATAAACTGGCGGTGACCCTGGATGAGATTGAGACGGCGCTGAGCCAAGGTGACCTCGACCAAGCAAAACAAGGCATGCGCCAAATCGATGCCTTGCGTGAAGAGTACCACGACAAACGCAACCCAAGCATTTGGCAGCGTTTGTTCGGTTAACAGTCGAATAATAGGAATATAACGACAGCAGGTGCATGATGGCGACTCAAAAAACGATTTTGCGTTATCCCTCGCTGTCGGTGGCGTCTGCGTTCGATAAAGAGCAGGCGCTGATCCGCCGGATAGAGCAGGGCGAGCTCAACGAGGCATTACTGCTTTGGCAGCCGGATGCGCAAACCTTGGTGCTGCCGGCGGGCCAAAAATGGCCACAAACCCCTGAATTACTCCGCGCCCTATCAGCGTTAGGGTGGCAAGTACAGAGCCGCCGAACTGGCGGCGCGCCGGTGCCGCAACTGCCCGGCGTGATTAACGTGTCTTATCTGACGGTGTGGCCGGCTAACACGCCGTATCATATCCAGACGGCTTACCAGTATTTTTGCACCATTTTACAGTCTTTTTTCCACCAGTTAGGCATTACGACCACGGTGGGTGATACGCCCAGATCGTATTGTGATGGTGACTACAACCTCAATATTGCCGGCAAAAAAGTGGTGGGAACCGCTCAACGTATTCTGCGTTTAGGCGCGGGTGCAGGCATGGGCGCAGCCAAACAAACGGTAATGCTGGCGCAGGCTTGCCTGCTGATTGATGCCGATTGCCAACATATTGTTGCCCCTGTATCGCTGTGTAATCGGCTTTGTGGTTACTCCGATCGCATTGAGGCCGAGGTGCATACCCCATTGTCGGCGCACCTAGATGAACTGCCGACAACCGAACAGCTGTTTCAGTTGTTGACTCAAGCGTTTCTAGCGAGGCCTCCACTCGTGGTGGGCAAGGCTTGAGGCCGCGGCTCAATATAGTATGCTTTAGCACCATCGTGCCTAAAACAAATCCCAAGGAGAGAGGAATGCGCGTCCATCTTGTTATTCACGAGGCGTTTGAAGGCCCAGGTGCTATTTTAGGTTGGTGTGATGAGCGTGCTTATCATGTGACTACCAGTCACTTATATCGGGACGAGCCATTGCCGGAAAGCGGTGAAGGCATTGATCTGCTAGTGGTACTCGGCGGGCCGCAAAGTCCAAATACGCCACAGTCTGAGTGCCCCCATTTTGATAGCCAGCGTGAGCAAGCGCTGATTAAGCAGTGTATCGAGCAAGGTAGTGCGGTATTGGGGATTTGCCTCGGTGCGCAACTGATTGGTGAAGCCTTGGGCGCGCCGTATCAGAAAAGTCCTGAGCCTGAGATTGGTTATTTCCCCATCCAGTTAACTGAAGATGGCCATATTGATGAGCATATGCCGCATTTTGCCCCACAAGAAATTGTGGGCCATTGGCACCATGATATGCCGGGGCTGACACCCAATAGTCGTGTACTGGCTAGCAGCGAAGGCTGTCCGCGCCAGATCGTGAAGTACGGACCACGGGTGTATGGCTTTCAATGCCACCTTGAGTTGACGCCTCTGGCGGTTGAAGGTTTACTGCAAGCCGCCTATCCAGAGGATGAGGCCGCTAATAAGCGCTTTATTCAAGACCCTGCCTCCATTCGCGCTTTTGACACGGCACCGATGAATGCGCACTTGTTTGCCTTTCTCGATAGCGTGCTGACCGACAACGATCTCGTCACTGAGTGGCTGTTTTAAGCGACTAGGTTGGGAGCACGGTATCCGCCACTGTGCTCCGCCTACTAAGCGTCATTGTTTGAGCTTCATCGTCTGAGCGCCATCTACCCTGCGTTAATGCAACATACCTTCACACACGGTGGTGACATCATCATCCAATAAACTCAACTCGATGACTATCTTCATAGCTGCCACCACATCAGCCACCGGCATGCTCGGGGCGCGATGTTTGCACGCTTGTGCTGGGCTGTAGGGAATATGAATAAAGCCGGCGCGTACCTCGGAATGATGAGCCAGCGCATGCATCAAGCCATAAAACACCTGGTTACACACAAAGGTGCCCGCGGTGTAAGACATACTGGCAGGATGATGGGCTTCGTGTAACGCGTTCACTAAACGGTTGAGGGGCAAGGTAGAAAAATAGGCATTGGGCCCAGATGACACCACCGGCGTACCATGCGGCTGCTTACCGGCGTTGTCGGGAATGGGCGCGTTCTGATAATTGATCGCCACCTTCTCAAAGCTTATCTCGGCGCGGCCACCGGCTTGGCCAAGGGCGATCACCATCACCGGACTGAGCGATTCTAACGCGCTGTGTAACGTCGGTAAGCTGTCTTCAAAGGTGCAGGGCAGCCGGACGGCTTTAACGATGCACTCCTCATTGGGCTGCCAGCCTTCTAATGCTTTTGCCACTTGCCAAGACGGGTTGTCACTCTCGCCGCCGAACGGTTCAAATCCGGTTATCAATATCGTGTGCATCCAATGCCTCGCATAAAAAAGCGGTAGAGCTGTACTCTACCGCAGGTTTCCAAGCCAATCACGCAAAGGTTGGTTTATTCAAACAGATAGAGATAATCCTCATAACCCGCCTCGGCCATTTTATCGACGGGCACAAAGCGCATCGCGGCTGAATTCATACAATAGCGCAAGCCGGTGGGTGCGGGACCATCCTCAAACACATGGCCAAGGTGCGAATCGGCGACTTTGCTGCGGACCTCGGTGCGCGTGTAGAACAGGGAGTTATCCGGCCTGGTAACCACATACTGCTCATTAATGGGCTGTGTGAAGCTCGGCCAGCCAGTACCAGATTTGTATTTATGAGTGGATGAGAACAGCGGCTCGCCCGAAACGATATCCACATAAATCCCCGCTTGCTTGTTGTCCCAATACGGATTTTGGAACGCAGGCTCAGTGCCATCTTCTTGGGTGACTTCATATTCCATATCTGACAACATCGCGCGAATTTTCTCATCCGAGGGGCGCGAGTAGCGGGTGTTCGTTGATGTCATCTCTTCCGCTTTTTGCGCATCAATCATCTCACGCAAGGTGACCGGATTGTCTTTGCGATCATCACCAAAAATCTCGTCCAGATACTGGTCACGCCCTGATGCATAGCGGTAGTAGCTATAGCGAATGCTGTGGTTTTTGTAGTAGTCCTGATGATAACTTTCTGCTGGCCAGAATTTCTCAAACGGGATTAACTCGGTTTTGAGCGGCTTTTTGAACACGCCTAACGCTTCAATTTCCGCCATAAAATCCGCGGAAATTTGTTTTTGTGTTTCAGAGCGATAAAAGATCGCGGGACGATATTGCGGGCCACGGTCAACGAACGAGCCTTGGTCATCGGTGGGATCGATATGACGGAAAAACTGATCCAGCACCTGTTCGTAATCCACGACTTTTGGGTCATAGGTGACATCAATCACCTCAATATGCCCACTGGTGCCGGACGAAACCTCTTTATAGGTGGGATTTTCCAGCTCACCGCCTGAGTAGCCAGACACCACATCAATCACGCCGTCGAGCTTTTCAAGATCAGCTTCCGTGCACCAAAAGCAGCCGCCAGCGAGGGTCGCCTTTTGGTAGCCTTGGTCTGTGGTGGCGGTATCTTTTACCGCCGCATAACTTGCTATCGATAGCAAGCTGAATATTGTGAACGCGATGACTCGCCAAATTGACTTACGCTGTTTCATTATTGCCTCGTTATCAGAGTTTGTCTGTGTAAGACCTGCTTACTGCGCAGAAACTTTCATCAACTCACTCATTTTTTATTGATAGCATTACATAGCGTACAAAGTCATATAAGGATCATTAAAGCGGTTAGGATCACCAAAGCAACTGGCCTAACACAGGTGCAAGTAACACAGTGACCATGCCGGCAATCATCATCACCACGCTAGATACTACCCCTTCTTCGTGACCAATTTGATATGCTTTAGCGGTACCGGCACCGTGGGCCGATGCACCCAAACTGGCGCCGCGTCCCAAGCGTGATCGAATCGCAATCACGGTCAAAATACTTTCACCAATCGCCATCCCAATGACCCCCGTGAGAACCACAAACAGCGCGGTGAGATCGCTTTGCCCGCCAATCGCTTTGGTGGCTTCTACGGCAAAAGGGGTAGTAATTGAGCGCATCGCCAAACTGCGTTGCAGCAGTTCAGACAGCTCAAACACCCGCGCTAACACCACAGTACTGGTAATCGCGACCAGCACCGACACAGTGACACCGATTGACAGGGATAACCAATGGCGGCGGATAAGCGCCCGGTTATCATACACTGGGATCGCAAACGCCACAGTCGCTGGACCCAGCAGCCACAGCAGCCAGTACGATTGCGCCATGTAGTCTTGATACGGGATATTAAACCCAACCACTACCGCGACAATCAGCAAGGGCGCGAGCAACAGTGGCATTACCAGAATGGAGGGGTGACGGCGATACAGCCATTTGCTCATATAATAAAAGCCAAGGGTCATTAAAAAGCAGGTAACGCTTAATAACGAGGCATGAAGCCAAGTAGGTAAAGCAGACATCATGGCTTAGCACTCCGGTTTTAGATCAGGGTGGTGCGTGTGATGGTTACTGCGGCGGCGCGCCATTTTAACCTCAAAACGATACACTTTATCGACCACCCAAGCGGTTGACGCAATCACCATCGCGGTACTTAAAATCAGTACAACCATGATCTTACCGCCTTCTCGCAGCAATAAATCTTGGTAGTTGACCACCGCCACCACCGCCGGCACAAAAAACAGCAACATCTCGGCTAACAGCCAGGCTGCCCCGCGACGCAACCAATCGGCACGGATAATTTTCAACATTAATGCGCCTAACAACAGCAACATACCGGTGAGGTTGGCTGGCAGCGGAATAGCAAAGGTTGTGACCAACCAATCAGACAAGAACCAAATGCCAGCAAGGACAAAGACTTGTAGTAGGGTAAGTAAGACGTTTTTAATCAATTGCATCGAAAGCGTGCCAAGAATCTGTGAGATGGCTCATAGTTTACGTCTTGGCAGAGAGTGAATAAAGTGACTTTTTTTTATTTAAACTATGCCAAAATGGCATGGTTAATGATTAGCTTTTAAGGGCCGTTTATGGATATTCGTGCGTTGCGCTATTTTATTGCCTTGGTGGAAAAGCAGAGTTTTACTGCGGCATCGGCGTCGTTGCATGTGACGCAACCGACAATCAGCAAAATGGTGCGTAATCTTGAGCAAGATGTGGGTCAGCCGTTGTTGCACCGAGAGGGAAGGCGGTTTTGGTTAACCGATGCTGGTGAGGTGGTGTATCAGCGCGCGCAGAGCATTATTGCTGAGTTCGAGCAGCTAAATACCGAGCTCGACGATCTCAACCAACTGGCGCGCGGCCAGCTTAGATTGGGGATGCCACCGATGATAGGGCCGCTGTACGCCAACGTGTTGCGTGAATACCGCCAGCGATATCCGAACGTGGCGYTCAGTATTGTCGAATACGGGGGGCGGCGCACCGAACAAGCATTGATTAATGGTGAGATTGATCTAGCAATCACCATGCTCACCGATACCCAGCCCGAGCGCTTACAAAGCTTACCCCTACAAACTCACCCCATTTATGCTGTGCTGCCTAATCAAGCCGCGTGGCGTGCGCAAAAAAGCCTGACATGGCAGGCTGTCAAAGACGAGCCGTTTTATCTGTATAGCGCTGAATTTACCTTAAGCGACCGGATTATTGCCCGCTGCGAAGAGCATGGTTATCAGCCCACCATTGCCGCGCGTAGCAGTCAGTGGGATTTTTTAGCCGCCTTGGTGAAAAGTGGTGCTGGGGTGGCGTTCTTACCTGCGCCCTTGTGCCAGCGCCTCAGCGCCAGCTTGGAAGACAGTGAGTTATTGCTGGTGAAACCGATAAGCCCGGCGATTGAATGGCAACTTGGGTTAGTCTGGCACGGCGAGCGCTATGTCTCACGCACCGCCGAGGCCTGGATGCAGTTGTGCCAGTCGGCAGAGGTGCATCGATAGACTCACCAAAGAAAAGCACTTTGGAAGTATGCTCCAAATAGAACTTTCTCCCTTGCTCAGTTTTCGCGAGCGTGGTTTCCGCCGTGTCATGGAGTAATGTCGAAATTTATCTTGCAGAGTAAGTTGAGCCAGAGTAAGAATGAAACAATGATTCCGCGCCCACTTCTCGAAGTGCGTAAACTCATTATACCGACACAATATGTTTATAGTCTTTCTGGCTATGTAAAAGAGCGGTTTTTTTCCTCTCCCATCCCTTATGTAAACGTGGGGGAAGATGCGAAGCAATCAGATTTAGCTCTTCATCATTCAAAAGATAAACCCAACTTGTTAGTCTTTGTCGTTGGTGAAACAGCGCGATCTCAAAATTATCAAGCAAACGGCTATACGAGACCAACGACGCCTTATACCGCCTCTCAGGGTGTCATTTCATTTCTCGATGTGACGTCTTGCGGTACAGCAACAGCTATTTCTGTGCCGTGCATGTTTTCTCTATCACCACGCGAAAGCTTTGACCGGCATCGCGCCGAATACCAGGATAACGCAATAGATATTTTAAAGCGCGCTGGTGTAGATATACTGTGGAAAGAAAACGATGGCGGTGATAAGGGCGTAGCTAAGAATGTAAAAAAATAGAAATTGATAGGCGTAGACAAGATGAACTGTGTAATGGAAGTACGTGCTACGACATGGCCCTAATTGAACACATCAACAACGATATCGATGAAATGCAAGGTAATCGGATCATATTCTTACATCCCATTGGTAGTTATGGTCCAACGTACTTTCAGCGTTACCCTAAAGACATGGCGTATTTTCAGCCTGACTGTGCGCGCTCAGATATCGAAAACTGTGAAAGAGAAATTATCATCAACAGCTACGATAACACCATCCGTTATACGGACTATGTGTTGAGCAAAGTGATTGAAACGCTGAAAGATAAAAGCGATCAGTATAATACCGCGATGATGTACGTCTCTGATCATGGTGAATCACTGGGTGAAAATGGCGTTTACTTGCATGGTCTTCCGTATCGCTTTGCTCTTGATTATCAAAAGAAAGTACCGCTAATGGTATGGCTCTCGGATGGTTTTAAGTAAGCCAAGTCTCTCAATGCCTCGTGTTTGCGCGAAAAAGCGATGGAGAAAGACCATTACTCCCACGACAATATTTTTCATTCGTTACTTGGCGTGATGGACATAAAAACGCGTGTCTATCAGCCCGACAACGACATATTTTCTTCATGCCGGATGCAATAGCTGGATGATACATCATCCTTAAATGAGAGCGAGCCCTAATAAGGCTCGCTGATGTGCATGGTTTGGCGTGATGAGCATAGGTTTATCTAAAACGAATACGTCACGCCCAGCGCGCCGCCAAGTTGCAACTCTGGACCGCCGTGGAAGTTAAGCTCTGGATGGACTTGGCCGTAGGCAGTGATCTGCTTGGTGATTTCCCAATCTAATCCTATCGGTAAACGAACGCCATAGTCGTCGTCCCACTCCGCCCAGCCACCGGCGCCTACATACCAATCAACCGGGACATCGGGGTTATCAAAAGTGCCTTGTTGAAAAAGATAATCAAATGCGGTGCCATCATTGCCGAGGGTAAAACGGTATTGATCGTCGATTTCCAGTACAGCGCTTAGTTGTTGATCAACGGCGAGACCCGCCGAGATGCTGGTTTTTTCTTGCGCCACCGCTTGAGTCGTGAGACCAAGTGCGAGCAGGAGACCGAGAGCGATAGGTTTCATAGTGTGCCTTAATACTGCTTTTTCAGATGGCACAGAATGTAGCGGTGTTCGGAGAACAATCTGTCAAGCGTATGTCAGCGACATTTAAAAGTTCATACGCTTATGTCAGCGTTTGCCCAGAGAAAGCCATTCATAAAAAAGGCGAGCCGAGCGGCTCGCCTTTAACATCACTCTTTTCGCGAGCGGAACGGATTACTCATCCATATAGTTTTCAATGCTAGGGCAAGAGCAAATCAGGTTGCGGTCACCGTAGACGTTATCGACACGGTTGACCGATGGCCAGTATTTGCTTGCCTTGTTATGGGCAGATGGGAAGCAAGCTAGCTCACGTGAATAAGCGTGGGACCACTCGTCAGCCATCAGGTCTGCTTGGGTGTGGGGGGCATTGACCAATGGGTTGTCTTCCAGCGTCCATTCACCATCTTGTACCTTGGCAATTTCCTCGCGGATGGCAATCATGGCATCACAGAAGCGATCCAATTCCTCTTGGCTTTCACTTTCGGTCGGCTCAACCATCAGCGTACCCGCGACCGGGAACGACATGGTCGGCGCGTGGAAGCCATAATCCATCAAGCGTTTGGCGATGTCTTCTTCGCTGATACCTGATGCCTCTTTGAGCGGACGAATGTCGATAATACATTCGTGCGCAATGCGTCCGTTTTTGCCGCGATAGAGAACGGGGTAGTAGGGACGCAAACGCTCCATCACATAGTTGGCGCTGAGAATCGCCAACTCGGTCGCGCGCGTCAGGCCTTGTTCACCCATCATGGCGATGTACGCCCATGAAATAGGAAGAATCGAGGCGCTACCCATTGGTGCAGCCGAGACGGCAAATTCGTCGCCTTGCTCCACATGACCGGGAAGGAAAGGCGCAAGGTGCGATTTCACGCCAATCGGTCCCATACCTGGGCCGCCGCCACCGTGGGGAATACAGAAGGTTTTGTGCAGGTTGAGGTGCGAGACGTCTGAGCCAATGTAGCCCGGCGTTGTCAGACCCACTTGCGCATTCATGTTGGCGCCATCCAAGTAAACTTGGCCGCCTGCCTCGTGCACCAGCTCGCACACTTGCTGCACGGTTTCTTCGTACACACCATGTGTCGATGGGTAGGTGATCATTATGCACGAGAGCGCATCGCGGTGTTTGTCGATCTTGGCTTTCAGATCGTCAATGTCGATATTGCCATCGTCATCACAGCCTACTACAACCACTTTCATCGAAACCATGGCCGCGGAGGCAGGGTTGGTGCCGTGCGCGGAGCTTGGGATCAAGCACACGTTGCGGTGACTGTCGCCTCGGCTTTCATGGTAGCGCTGAATCGCGATTAAGCCCGCATACTCTCCTTGCGCGCCTGAGTTCGGCTGCATAGAGATCTCGTCGTAGCCGGTGATTTCACACAGCATGTCACGCAGTGATTTGCCCAGTGTTTGATAGCCTTTGGCTTGCTCCAATGGCACAAACGGGTGCAGGGCGCCAAACTCTGGCCAGGTGACAGGGATCATCTCAGCTGCGGCGTTGAGCTTCATGGTACAGCTACCTAGCGGGATCATGCCGTGGGTGAGGGAAAAGTCTTTGTTTTCCAGCGCCTTCATATACCGCATCAGCTTGGTTTCACTGTGATAGCGGTTAAAGACAGGGTGCGTTAGGTACGCGCTACTGCGGCGGCATACGGCAGGGATCGCGGCAAATTCATCGGCTTCAATGTCGCTCGCCACGGCACCTGCATCGCCTTGACCGGTGAGTGCGGTGAGCAGTTGATTGACTTCTGCCAGTGTGCTCGCTTCATCAAAGCTCGCGCCAAGTTGGCCATCCAGTTTACGCAAGTTAAAACCAGCATCTTGCGCTTGTTGGTACAAGGCATCGGTTTGCTCGCCTGTGTTGAGCGTGACGGTATCAAAGAAGCTATCGTGCGCGAGGCTCAACCCGGCTGCTTGTATCGATTTGGCGAACAGCGCGGTGAGGTGATGCACGCGGCGAGCAATTTTCTTTAAGCCTTCTGGACCGTGATACACCGCGTAAAAAGCAGCCATGTTGGCCAGCAAGGCTTGAGCGGTACAAATATTGGAAGTCGCTTTTTCACGGCGAATATGTTGCTCACGCGTTTGCATCGCCATGCGCAGGGCTTGTTTGCCTTTGCTATCGACCGATACGCCAATCACACGGCCAGGCATGGTGCGCTTTAGCTTGTCGCGTGTCGCCATAAAGGCGGCGTGTGGGCCCCCGTAACCCATAGGCACACCAAAGCGTTGTGCCGACCCAATCACTACATCCGCGCCCATTTCACCCGGCGCTTTAAGCAAAGTGAGTGAAAGCAGATCGGTAGCAACCGCGACCAGCGTCTTCTTGCTTTGTGCTTCTGCGATAAGCGCACTGAGATCGCGCACTTCGCCGGTGGTGCCGGGGTATTGGAGTAGGGCGCCAAATACATCGTGCTGATCCAGCTTGTCCGTGTCATCAACAATGATGTCAAAACCTAAGAAGTTGGCACGCGTTTTAATCACATCCAAGGTTTGTGGGTGCACATCGCTGGCAACAAAAAAGGCGTTGCCTTTGTGCTTGCCGCCACGCTTACACAGGGTCATGGCTTCTGCCGCGGCAGTGGCTTCGTCGAGCAGCGACGCGTTGGCCAAATCCATCCCCGTTAAGTCCATCACCATTTGCTGGAAGTTCAGTAAGGATTCTAATCGGCCTTGCGAGATCTCGGGCTGATAAGGCGTATAAGCGGTATACCAGCCAGGGTTTTCCAGCACATTACGTAAAATAGGCGGTGGGGTATGAGTGTGGTAGTAACCCTGGCCAATCAAGCTTCGCTTTATCGTATTTTGCGCAGCAATGTCGCTCAGTTCCGCCAGCATCTGGGTTTCGCTTTTCGGCGCACTCAGATTAAGCGGCTTTGGCAAACGGATATCCGCAGGAACGGTTTCTTCAATCACATGCTCAAGGCTGGTGGCATTGATCGCCGCCAGCATCGCGTCTTGTTGTTTGATATCCGGTCCATTGTGGCGAGCAATAAAATCGTTATCAGCCACTAAGCTATCGAGTAAACGCGTTTTAGTCATGATATTCGTCCTGAATTAGTCGTCGATGGCGGCAGCATAAGCATCCGCATCCATCAGATGATCCAAGTTGGTGTCGTCAGCGAGTTTAATCTTGGCAATCCACCCGCCCTCAAAAGGTTCGTCATTAACTAACTCTGGGCTGTCTTCTAAATCGTCGTTAATGGCGACAACTTCACCATCAACCGGTGCATAGATATCAGAGGCGGCTTTTACCGATTCCACCAGAGAAAAGCTTTCACCTTTTTCAGTACTGTCACCCACCTCAGGTAGATCGACAAACACGACATCGCCAAGTAGGCCTTGGGCATGATCAGTGATCCCCATGGTGACTGTGCCATCGCCGTTGTCTTTGACCCACTCATGGCTTTCGGAATACTTCAGTGTCGCGTCCATTTGCTACTCTCCTGCTAAATTACGAACTGCTCGATTTATGAGCAATTTACATTGTAAATTGAGGCAAATACTATTTACCGCCTCACAATCCTAAGTAATTGATATATGGATGTTTATTGCTATGCCTTTATTGGCGATAAAGTGGGAAGCGGGCACATAGCTGTTGCACTTGTTTACGAATCCGCGCTTCAACCTCAGCGTTGCCGTCTGGTTCCTCAACTAAGGCATCTAATACATCGCCAATCCATTCACCGATTTGACGGAATTCTTCGGTGCCGAAGCCGCGGCTGGTGCCGGCTGGTGTACCGAGGCGAATACCCGATGTGATCATTGGCTTCTCGGTGTCGAATGGAATACCGTTCTTGTTACAAGTGATCCCCGCGCGCTCGAGTGCTTGTTCGGTTTGGTTGCCTTTTAGACCTTTCGGGCGCAAATCAACCAACATCAGATGAGTGTCAGTGCCGCCCGTGACAATGTCGCAGCCACGCGTTTGTAGAACTTCGGCCAGTACTTTGGCGTTAGCAACCACCTGATCAATATACAATTTAAACTCAGGCTCTAGCGCCTCACCAAATGCCACGGCTTTCGCGGCAATCACGTGCATTAATGGACCGCCTTGCAGGCCGGGGAATACCGCCGAATTGATCTTCTTATTGATATCCTCGTGATTGGTGAGGATCATACCACCGCGTGGGCCACGCAGGGTTTTATGCGTGGTGGTGGTGACCACATGCGCATGCGGCAGTGGTGATGGGTGGGCGCTGGTGGCCACTAAACCGGCAATGTGTGCCATATCGACCATCAGATAAGCGCCTACTTCATCGGCAATCGCGCGGAAGCGAGCAAAATCAATTGGGCGTGGGATAGCGCTGCCGCCGGCGATGATCATCTTAGGTTGGTGTTCACGCGCAAGAGCCGCGACATCGTCATAATCAATTTCTAGCGTTTCTTGATTAACACCGTATTGCACGGCATTAAACCACTTGCCTGATAACGCAGGGCGTGCCCCGTGAGTAAGATGGCCTCCGGCATCCAGTGACATACCCAAAATAGTGTCACCAGGTTGCAGCAGCGCCAGCATCACCGCACCGTTGGCTTGTGCGCCAGAGTGTGGCTGAACATTGACATACTCGCAGCTAAACAGCTGTTTGGCGCGGGCTTGAGCGATGGCTTCGACTTCATCGACGTGCTCGCAGCCGCCGTAATAGCGACGGCCCGGATAGCCTTCGGCGTACTTATTGGTTAGGCAGGTGCCTTGTGCTTGCATCACCGCTTGCGAAACGATGTTTTCTGATGCGATAAGCTCGATTTGCTGTTGTTGGCGTTTGTGTTCGGCTTGCACGGCGGACATCACGGCACCATCGGATTCCGATAAATTGGTGGAGAAAAACTGCTCCAATTCTACATTCGGGTAGCTCGGTTTCATTTCGCTTTCCTTGTTGGCGATGGTGGCTAACAGGCCACAACATTAATCGGGATCACATTGGTAGCGAGGCCACCTTGTGAGGTTTCTTTATATTTGCTCATCATGTCGAGGCCGGTCTCGTGCATGGTTTTAATCACGCTATCGAGTGAGACATGGTGTTGGCCGTCACCACCCATTGCCAACCGAGTCGCGTTAATCGCTTTCACGGCACCCATGGTATTGCGCTCAATGCAAGGGACTTGCACCAGGCCATCAATCGGGTCACAAGTGAGGCCGAGGTTATGCTCCATGCCGATTTCTGCCGCATTTTCAATTTGTTGATTACTTGCGCCCATGGCTGCGGCTAATCCGGCTGCTGCCATCGAACACGCCACGCCAATCTCTCCCTGACAACCGACTTCTGCTGCCGAAATCGAGGCATTGGTCTTGTATAAAGAGCCGATAGCCGCGGACGTGGCCATAAAGGTGCGGATCCCGTCTGGGTTATTGGGCGAGACAAACTTATCGTAATAAGCAAGCACGGCAGGGATCACGCCCGCGGCGCCATTGGTTGGGGCGGTGACCACTCGACCACCGGCGGCATTCTCTTCATTAACCGCCATCGCAAAGAGGTTGACCCAATCATTGGTATCTGTCGGTAATCCATGGGCTTGTTTATCGTGAATGGCGTCGTACATGCCTTTGGCACGTCGCTTAATGTTTAAACCGCCTGGCAGCACGCCGCCTTGTTGAACCCCGCGATCAATACACTCACGCATCACTTGCCATATATGGTCGAGCCCTTGATTGACGGTTTCATGCGTTGCTGCCGAGTCATGATACTGGGCGCGCGCAATTTCGTTGGTGAACATCAATTCGCTAATACTCATCCCGGTTCGATCACATTGCGCCAGCAGCGTTGCCGCACTATCAAATGGATAAGGTGGCGTGAAATTGGTTGCCAAGGCATCCGTTTCGCCCTCTTCGACCACAAAGCCGCCACCGACAGAGAAATAGGTCTTGCTGGTCAAGCAGTCACCGGCTTTATCATATGCGCTGACAGTCATGCCATTAGGATGCGCGGGGAGAACCTGATCATAATGAAAGGCAATATCTGCCTCCCAGTTAAATCGAATATAATGCCGGCCGGCAAAGGGCAGTTCGCCACCATTTTTAACCATATTAGTCATGGTATCGATTTCATCTGATTCGATAGTCGCGGGCATTTCGCCCATTAACCCCATCACACACGCCACGTCGGTGGCATGGCCTTTCCCGGTGAGCGCCAGTGAGCCGTATAAGTCCACTTTGACACGCTCGATATCGGTCACGGACAGTGTTTGCGCCGCATAGTGGCTAAAACGTGCGCAGGCCACCATCGGACCAACGGTGTGTGAGCTAGATGGCCCGACGCCTATCTTAAACAGGTCAAACATGCTGTGACTCATGGCCTGTCTCCTCAATCAGTAAGGTACGTTGTTGTCATGATTGTTGTTGTCCTGACATCGACGATGCCGACATTGCTTCACGTAGCATTCAACAGATTGGCGATGATTGCGCTTACTGTTGATTTAAACATTTTGTTAACGTACCTAAGCGTTCACTTTTCCGCAAAATAAATTTCCAATAAGAAACCTATGTTGTGATCCTGGAGACAAAACCTCCTCCTTTTGATACTATCTAACAACGGCGCAAACGTTTGCCTTTTTATCCTAAGCGAGGGTAAATTGCAAATCAATGCCAGCAACGCCGGGGAATATACTCGCTTTTTATTAAGTGAATGATTAATGAATATCTCTGTAATACCTTGTTTTTGCGAGTAAGATCATGATGAACTCAAGGTGCCGAGTGAGAGTGACAGGTCGGCTTCCTTGATCAATTCGCTGGCTAGGTCACGTTTATGATATCGATATTTTCCGATAGGAAACTTTTTTGTTAAAAGTGTTAAAGCGGCAAATACAGCGGGACAACCGATAGAGGCGAAAGCAGGTGACAACAGACCAATCAACACAGGATGTGTACCCGTCGATGCAGGTTGAGCGATCGCAACGCGAGGGTGACGCGCGCGAACCCATTGCACCATTGCGGCTGGGCCCGCGTTTAAAAGCCGTCAGGGTCGGGCTTGGGCTGACGCTTGAGGAGGCAAGCCAGCGCACTGGCTTGGCGCGTTCAACCTTATCCAAAATTGAAAATGAACAGATATCCCCGACTTTCCAAGCGATGCAGAAACTCGCGCACGGCTTGGATATCGATATTCCGCAACTGTTTGCCCCACCAAAAAAGCGGCAAGCAACAGGTCGGCGAGATGTGACGCTAGCGGGTCAGGGAAAAGCACACCCTACGGGTACCTACGAACATGAGTTATTGGCAACACAGCTAAGCAACAAAAAGATGATGCCGTTTAAGTCGCGGGTCAGGGCACGTGCGTTTGAGGATTATAGCGACTGGATTCGACACGACGGGGAAGAGTTTTTATTGGTGCTGGAAGGCAGCATCCAATTTTTTTCTGAGTTTTATGAAGCGATCACTCTCAATGAGGGTGACAGCGTATATTACGACGCCACCATGGGGCACATGCTAGCTTCCGTCAGTGATGACGATGCACTGATCTTATGGGTAACAGCGTCTTAACTAACCACATAAACGCATTGCTTAACTTGGGCAAGATGCCTGCGGGCACAATATGGAGAGAATAATGGCAGAGTTACTCACGACCCCGTTACACAGCCTGCACCTTGATATGGGCGCAAAAATGGTTCCTTTCGCTGGCTATGACATGCCAGTTCAGTATCCGCTGGGTGTGCGCAAAGAGCACCTTCATTGCCGTGAGCATGCAGGGTTGTTTGATGTTTCTCATATGGGGCAAATTCGTCTTCATGGCACGGACGCGGCCAAAGCATTAGAAGCGCTCGTCCCAGTTGATGTGTTGGATCTCCCTCAAGGTAAACAACGCTATGCCGTATTCACCAATGAGCAAGGTGGGATTCTTGATGATCTCATGATTGCGAACTTAGGCGATCACTTGTTCTTGGTGGTCAATGCCGCCTGCAAAGCCCAGGATATTCAGCATTTGCGCGATAATCTTAAAGGGGATGTGACTGTTGATGTTGTTGACGATCGCGCTTTGCTGGCCTTGCAAGGACCAAAAGCGGCCGAGGTGCTGGCGACCTTTAACCCGCAGGTCAGTGAGATGGTCTTTATGGATATTCAGCCTATTACGGTCAACGGCATTGAGTGTGTGGTGAGCCGCTCAGGTTACACTGGCGAAGATGGGTTTGAGATTTCGGTGCCGGCCGAGCATGCGGCGTCGTTGGCAAAAGCGTTGCTCGATGATGAGGCAGTAGAATGGATTGGCTTAGGTGCGCGGGATTCATTGCGTTTGGAGTGTGGCTTATGCCTGTATGGTCATGATTTGGACACCACCACTACGCCGGTTGAAGCAACCTTAATCTGGGCAATCAGTAAAGTTCGTCGCGCTGATGGTGAGCGCGCAGGTGGCTTTCCCGGTGAGCAAATCATTTTGGATCAAATAGCGACTAAAGCGGTGAGTCGGAAGCGGATTGGTTTAGTCGGTCAAAGCAAAGCGCCGGTCCGTGAAGGAAGTAAACTGTTTGATGCGGACGACAACCAAATTGGCATCGTGACCAGTGGCACCTTTGGCCCGACTAAAGGGATGCCCGTGGCGATGGGTTACCTCCCACCTGAGTTTATTGCCCCCGGCACCGAGGTATACGCTGAAGTGCGTGGCAAGAAATTGCCTATGACGGTCGAAAAAATGCCGTTTGTGCCGCAGCGGTATTACCGCGGGTAAATCGGTGGCTTATATATAGATGAAGAAGCGCAGTTGGCAGCGGCTGCGCTTTTTTAATGTCGTTTATTTTAAGTGTTACACCTCACTCAACTGCTCGACGGCTTCCAGAGCTTGAGAGCCGTAAATCAACGACGGACCACCGCCCATCACAATGGCAACATTAATTGCTTCTACGCATTCTTGCTTAGTCGCGCCGTGCTTTAAAGCGGCGGCGACGTGTGCGCCGATACAGCCATCACAGCGCGCGGCAATCCCAATCCCTAATGCAATCAATTCTTTGGTTTTTACATCGAGATCGCCTTCTGCCATTGCGGCGCGATGAAGCTGGCCAAATGCAGTCAGTGTCTCGCTGCTGTGTGCCTTAAATTGCTTGTTGAGAGCTAACTGTTGTTGGTTAATCTCTTGGTAGTCTTTTTTACTCATTCCCAATCGCTCCTTATTATTTAGATTATGCTAATTTATAATTTTTGCATGTAAGATGCAATCAAACTTTGCGGGATTTATTCATTCTCTCAAAAGCGTAGCTTGTCATTCGTTAAGGAACAATAAACAGCAACGGCGAGCGTGTCGGCTCGCCGTTTTATTGTTAGTGCGCCATCCCGTCGAGTTATTGACGATGGAAGGCCTCTAAACCAGGTGATTGATTAATTGCAGGTAATGATTCAAAACCTGGCTTAGCAATGTAGTAGCCTTGGAATAAATCGATACCCAGTTCGGCTAAACAAGCAAGCTCGGCTTCCGTTTCTACGCCCTCGGCAATAATTTGACGGCCAAGTTCGCGGCACATGGCAATACTATGGCGAACAATGGCCTGTTTCGTGGTGTCCGTATCAATATCGCGCACCAAGGCCATATCTAATTTGATGATATGCGTGTCGATATTGGCGAGAGCTGTTAGCCCCGAATAGCCCGAGCCAAAATCATCAATCGCGGTCAGAAAGCCTTGAGAGTGATAATGGTGAATGATGCGTTGAATGTGTTCGTAATCAAGCACTTCTTCGCCCTCAGTAAACTCGAAGAGGATTTTATCGAGCGGAAACTGGTTATCGCGTGCCGCTTTCAGCGTTGTTTGAATACAACGCTCAGGCTTGTAAACAGCATTAGGCATAAAGTTAATGCTGAGATAACAAGGGATTGCAAGATCTGCCGCTAATTTGACAGCCTTGATTCGGCAGGTTTGATCAAATTTATACTGATTATCTGCGTTGACATGCTTAAACACACTGCCTGCTCCACTGCCATCAATACCACGCGCCAACGCCTCATAAGCAAACACGGTTGCCGTTGAAAGTTGGATGATCGGTTGAAAAGCCATCGTAAAGGCAAAGGAAAGTGGCTGCGCACTTTTACACGCCTCACATTGTGAACTCGTTGATGCCATAAGCTTATGCCATTAATCAAATAATTAAATTTTTATGTTTATATCAAGATTAATGGCGTTCTCAATAGAATGCGAATTAAATGGCGCAAAGTATTCGAGTAAGCACGGTTTACTGTTGCTTAATGCAGGCTTAATCCATCGTGGTGCCTTGAAACATGGTGCTTTCAAGTAAATATATTCACTGACGTAACCTTAAAGATTCTTTATACGATTAATCAGTAATATACGGAACATTATGATTTTAAAAAATAAGTTGGCACCAGATATGCTTAGATTTTAACCGGCAATCAGAAAGTGTCATTGTAATGGCGGTATACTGGCCAACAACAATGGATTTTCCGATTATGACTACAAAACACTCAGAATTGGTTTATACCTTAAGTAAGGTGGTTTACGACCAAACCTAAGACGTGCCGGTTTAAAATAGCTGGCCAGTGACAGAGGACGAACGTCATGCTTGCTGAAAAACGGGATGAAATAGACAACCCCCTGATTTGGCCGATACTCAGTATTTTAGAGTCGACACGACAAAGTTGGAAAGTGCATCACCTGCTGGGTGAGTTGCGAAAAGATACCATGATGGCCCAACTCGATGATGACCCCCATCTTGATCTGTTTAAACGCAATTTCCTGATCATGAACGCCCTATATCAACTGCAAGAAATGTTGCTGCCCCAGCAATGGTTGCAGGTTGAATCCATGGATATTCAATTACAATGGCGTGTGGGAGGTCATGGTTTTGTGGCCAAAGAAATCGATTACCAGGATCCATTACGCGATTACTACATGGACTGGAACAACTATGATGCCAGCCAAGATGATGTCAAAGAATTGCTGTCTTCTTTTTGGAAGCATTACCAGCGCCACATCGGTAATGATACGCCAGGGACTGCGATGCTGGAGCGAAACAAAGCACTTAACGTGTTAGGTTTGGACGAAAATGCGAGCGAACATGAAATTCGTCGCCAGTGGCGGAAGATGGCCCTAAAATGGCATCCGGATCGCCCTGAGGGGGATGCGACAACATTCCGTGAAATGTGTGAAGCGTGGCAGAGCTTAAGGCTTTAACCGGCGGCGAGCGCGCTCACTGAGCCAGGGTGCTCGAATCATAGACAAATAATGAGCAGGGTGAGTGAATATGCACCCTGCTTCACGTTTTTGAAGCAAGCCTGCGTAATCGCCTGCATGCCACTAAAGCGTGCTTAATGCCTAGGCGTTGTTCAAACTGCGGCTACGCAGTTCAAAAATCAGCTTTTCAGCACTGCATTCAAATTGCATCTTAATCGTCAGTGCATCGTTTTTAATGTGCTGACTATCAAAGTCATGCTTCACAGCAGGATTAATACTTTTTGCTAGATCAAGATACTGCTCGAAGCGCGCCGCTATCGCCTCAGGGCTGTTGGCTTGAATGGTGACTTCTGCTATATCATCGCCCTCTGAGATGATGTAGCCAATCTCAGCACTTACACCGCAAGCATCGCAAGCGTCAGTTTGGTTCTCTTTCATGGTGTTCCCCTACGTAAACGCAGCCAATAACGTCACGTTTAAGACGTGGCTGCAAACCAGTGGTACGATCTTTAGCAAACACCTGCCTGTGGCACATTGAGATAGGTCAGGTTTTGATATCTTTTCTGTATTAATGATGGAAAAACTACCGGTGAACCAATCAAAAATAGCATCGAAAAAAGAAAGGGGTGGTGCTAATCGTATTGTCTTGCGGCGCCCCAACATAGATGACGGGGCGCCGGTGAAGCTATAGCAAGTCTTCTTCCCACTGCACGAGCGTGCCTTTTGGCCAGTGAGTGCCAAGATCGTGGTACTCCTGCTCCAGCTTATGGCGACGAATTTTTAAGGTCGGTGTCAGTTTACCGTTTTCAATACTCCATGGTTCTTTAATCATTAACACACCTTTAATTTGCTGGTGTGACTCAAGTTCACCATTGATAGTATCCACCACTTTTTTTACTCGACGCTCGTAACGAGCGCGATCAAAATGAGGGAAATGGTGTGGGAGCGCAAGTAGAATCGGTGCTGGCATGCCTGAGCCAATTACGCACAACATTTCAGCGTTTGATAATTCAAATAAGCGCTTTTCAATCGGTACAGGGGCGACAAATTTACCTTTGGCGGTTTTGAACGTATCATTTTTGCGCCCTGAGATACTGAGGTAGCCATCGCTGTCGAGCTCCCCTAAATCACCAGTATGCAACCAACCGTCGACCAAGGTTTCTTTGGTTGCTTCTTCATTTTTATAATAACCGCTAAACAGTCCTTGGCTTTTTACTAAGATTTCTTGGTCGTCTGCGATCTTGATTTCAACCCCTGGGCCAGCATTGCCAACGGTACCAATTTTATCGGCCCGGAAAGGATAATTAATGGTGCTGTAGGCATAACTTTCGGTCATGCCCCACGCTTCGGTGACATTCAACCCAATCTTGCGGTACCACTCCAGCAATGCCGGTGCGACAGGGGCGGACCCACAACCTAATACACGTGCTTGATCCAAGCCTAAGTTTTTAGCGACTTTATTTTTGACGATCGTACTCACTAACGGAATACGGAGCAGTAGGTTCAACTTACCGTCCGGCAGCTTCTCCTGGATTCGCTGTTGAAATAGGGTCCAAAGCCTCGGGACCGAAATAAACAGGGTTGGGCGATGCATTTTGACATCTTCAATGAAAGTATCGAGTGATTCAGGAAATGCCGTCGGGATCCCGCCGATAATGGCTGACCCCATGATGTATACACGCTCGGTAATATGGGCCAGTGGTAGGTAAGAGAACAAACGATCGTCAGGTTCGATACCAATATGATCGATCAACCGTTGCGCAGACCAGCAGTAACCGCCGTAGCTTAACATGGCTCCTTTAGGCGGCCCTGAGGTGCCCGATGTATAAACTAGCGACATGAGATCGCCATCAAGATGAACAGGACGTTCGTCTGACGGTGCGTGGTTGGCGATCAGATCGTGCCATTCGTAATGACAGTTTACGGTAGGATAAGGGAGAGCAATTGTTTTTAGGTTCGGCAGACTTTCTAACGAGGCCGTTAGCGCTTTACTGTCATCTAATTTACCCACAAACATTGCTTTCGATTCGCTGTGGTTGATGACATGATCGATAGTGTCGGTGCCCGCGGTAGGAAATATGGGCACACTTATGTAGCTTCCCATCATCATTGCTAAATCTGCGATAAACCACTCAGCACAGTTTTTTGATATCAGTGCGATTTTGTCACCCGGCTTAAGCCCCATATCGCGGAGCGCTGTTACCATTTTCTGGGCCTGCTCGGCGACCTCGGCAAAGGTATAATCATGAAAGCGGCGCCCGTGGATTTGGCGCAGAAAAACATGGTTTGGGCGCTCATCGGCCCAACGTAAGATCTGATCATGTGGTTTGATATGTGACATTGGACTTCCTCATTGTCGCAACGTGGAGATACGTTAAAACGTTATAATAATGTTAACTTACGGATCTTCGGGCACCATACGCAAGATAATCATTTAAACGACTGTCTAAATTATGACTGATGACACTATTTGCGGTGTTTTTTGCCTGACTTTTCAGTTTTTTTACCCCATTTTCAGGAGCCAATGCCAAAAGCTTGATCGGCCTCCGTATTCACATAAGACGTTTACTGTCAGGCTTTATTGGTGAGTCTGTACTATTTTTACTAAGGGCTAGGCTTTATCGCGAGCCAGACGCAAGTGCGAGCCAGACGGGCGCGCGTTACAGCACTGCGCCAACAGTGGCGATTGACGGGAGAACAGGTTACATATGCCTAAACGGAGTAAAGCGCAAACGCAACAGACCATTGAGCTCATCCTAGCAGAGGCGAAACACCAATTATTAATGCTTGGCTATGAGGGAATGTCGTATACCACGCTAAGCGAGGCGACCGGCGTATCGCGTACCGGGATTAGTCATCATTTTCCTCGAAAACAAGATTTTATGGTCGCGCTGGAGCCGTTTATCGTCGACAGCTTGCGCATGCCGCTTGATACAACCAGCACCATAAATGCGTTTATGACCAGTTGGATGCAGGCGATGCATGCAAACGGTGACTTCAAAGCCACGCTCAAACTCTGTTTCTATCTACTGATTAGTGGTAAAGCGGACAATGGTGCCGCATTTAGAATTCTAAAAGCCTTACAAAAAGAGTGTGAGCAGCATATGCAAACGGATCTCACCGTCGCTTTTTCGCAATTATTAGGTGCGAGCCTGTTACTGTGCCGTCAAAAAAGTGAGGGGCATGCGAAGTAACTGTATAGAGTGCCCGGTCCGATCAGGTTAGCKAGCAGACGCGGCGATAAAATTAACGCCCAACTGACAGACAGAGCGTAACTTTTTTGTTATATTAATCATGCTTTCAAAGCAATACATTTTTTGGAGATAATTATGAACAATACCGACCATCCTCCGAGTCGAAACGGAGAAAAATAGCGACCGTTGGTATTGTCTCTGCCAGTTTACCAGCCGTTGTTGATAGCTGGCCCCACCTGCTTTATTTTTCTCCTCTCGCTCTAACGCATAATGCTGCCTTTTAGGCGCTAGACGTTGTTGATGGTCGTTACCTGTTGCCAATCGGGAGATTCGCCATGACGGTAATGAACAACACCCTTGATAACACTGCAACTTTCTCAACCTCCGAGATCGTCGCGGCTCGTAATGCCTTTTTACAATACGAATTAACTCGGCAAGCCGAGCTACTCACCGTAATGCCAATCGAGGAATCTATGGGTGTTCTGCGGCACTGCTCGGTGGCTCATGTTCAACATTTGCTCGATATATTGGGCGAGCAAGGCCATCAGCGGCAAGCGGATGAATATGCGCACCGCCTTGGAGTGATACCACCAAGGACCAACCTCCTTTTGCATATGATGGAGACACTTCGCGCGCACCGCAAAGTCGTCACGATTATGTCGCTAGTAATCAGCACCATGGGGGTCGTTGGTTACTTGTCATTCTTGTTTTTGCCTAGTTGATGCGCACTTAGCTTGATCTTACGCAGTAAATTGTTGGGCAATTATGCTATCACTATAACGATAGTTGAATTATTCAAAAATATTTTAATAATGTAGAGGCGGCCACAAGCCGCGATCCCAATTCTACCAATAAGGTAAACCTATGAGTGATGCACTGGTACTCGTTATAAATTCAGGCAGTTCGTCTTTAAAGTTTGCACTGATGGACGCGCAAACAGGCGATGCTGTGATTTCAGGCGCCGGAGAGTGTTTTGGTCGTGATGACGCATGCATGAGCTGGAAAGTCGACGGCAACAAAACTGAAAAGACATTGAGTGCAGGAAGCGACCACCATCAAGAGGCCATGGACATTATTGTGGGCCTTATCGAAAACAACCAACTCAGTGATAAATTACAAGCTGTTGGGCACCGAGTGGTCCATGGTGGCGAAACCTTCAGTCAGGCGACGCTTATCGATGATGCCGTACTTGCACAGATCGATGCCTTGAAATCCTTGGCGCCACTGCACAACCCCGCTCACGTCGTTGGTATTAATGCCGCGCGTAAAGCTTTCCCCAACCTTCCTCAAGTCGCGGTTTTCGACACTGCATTCCATCAAACCATGCCGGAAAAAGCGTATCACTACGCGATCTCGCGTCAGCTCTACAATGATTATGGCATTCGTCGCTATGGTTTTCATGGCACCAGCCATTATTATGTCAGCCGAGAAGCAGCAAAATGGCTAAAACAAGCACCAGAACAAACCAACGTGATCACGGTGCATTTGGGCAATGGTGCGTCATTGTGTGCAGTGAAAGACGGTCAAAGTGTCGATACCAGCATGGGATTCACCCCATTGGCCGGTCTGATGATGGGCACTCGCTGTGGTGATATCGACCCATCTATTCTAGAGTTTTTATCGAAAAAAGGCCTCAGTATGGATCAAATCCATCATGAGCTGATCGATAAAGCAGGGCTCCTTGGTGTGTCTGAGCTCACTAATGATTGTCGTGGGCTGGTTGAAGCCGCGGAAGAAGGCCACAGAGGTGCGCAACTCGCGCTGGAAATGTTTGCTTATCGCGTCGCAAAATACATCGCAAGTTACATGGTGCCTTTATCTCGCTTGGATGGGATTGTTTTCACGGGTGGAATTGGCGAAAACTCACTGCCAGTCCGTGAGATGATCCTAAAAGAACTCGCGATTTTCGGTTATCAGTCAGATGCCGACGCCAACGCCGCCGCGCGGTTCGGTGCCGCAGGACAAATCACAACACAAGATTCACC